>DAWL01000028.1 GCA_002505935.1 Euryarchaeota archaeon UBA226
CTCTCCGAGAGTAGGCCATTGCTCATCTTTGGAAAACAGGTATTGGCTCAGGCCTGCGGTATCGAATTCAGCAGCGACAACGGTGGCGTTGACGTAGTTTTCAAAGGCTAGACTTACGACTTCTCCGGGGTTGTTTGCAAGAAAAGTTGCTAGTTCCGAAAATTGATTGTAAGCCCTTTCACCTCCACTCTGTAAGCATGGATGGAGTGGTAGGTTCCAGTCTCCATGGCATACCCAGACTTCTTCGTCGTATTCGTACAAATCCATGTTGATATATCGAACTCCCATCTCTAATTGTGTAGTGACTGAAGATATTTGATTCTCAGCCAAGAAGTTGAATCCACTCTCTCGGTTGGCATGTGAATTATGGCTTGCAGGATAGACCACATCGTCGTAATTACGCGGGCATAATTGCGCATATCCATTGCATGCGAAGGTATCTCCAGGCCGTGTTGGATCAGTTTGCATAGCCAATTCGAATCCGTCCAACCATCCATCAGCATCGCTGTCATTGGAACGCGGGTCCATCGGTATTAATCCAGAATAGTTTCCAGGAATCACCGAGATGAGAAGTTCATTATTGCGTAGGCCGATTGTTGTAACTTCTGAGAGAATTATTGGGGCAGAAGAGATTCTATCATCGATATGTTTGTTGAAATCGATGTTCCAAACACCCTGTTCTGTTGACCATGCCCAAATGCCATATTCGATTCTTTGTAATGATGTTATGTTGCCATAGTCATCTTCATTCAATTTCAGGGATTGGTGAATTCCTCCTTCGCCTGTGAATCTGATTAAGTCTCCACCTCTTGCTCCCATGACCCAACCTTCGTTGTCAGGGTCCGCTTTCAATGAAGTGATTGGAACCTGTTGAGTTGGGTCGTTGTAGGGGCCAAGATGCCATTCTAGCAGTGGCTCGGAATCGAGGAGGTCGTTGCTTCGAATCTCTAGTAGACTTGAGTCTAGAGCGGCCCAGAAACTACCACTTTCTCCTGAAACAGGACTGAATTCAATTGAAGTTACGTCAGTTCCTGTGAATAGATTTTGAATATTTTGCGAGGCATTCCAAGAAGTAATCAAATCGCCTGAATCATCCATCTCAAGTACTGAGAGATCATCATTTTGGTCTAGTACCACTAACTTGCTGGTTCCTACGGCAGCGGGTAGACTGGTTAAGTGGCTTGCCGAGACATTGGTATGCTGGGAGAAGTCACTCACACAATAACCAGAGGTATTGAGTTCACAGACCGACACTCCTGAAGAATGAGCAACTGCTAGCCAGCCGCTTTGTACACCTTCATGAATCAATAACGATGAAATGCCTGAGAAATTGTATGCCGAGGAGTTGTTTGCGGCATTGAGATGTTGAAGAGTGTCGGAAAATGCTACCCAAACCGAAGAAGAATAGACTTCGATGAGATGAGGATTTTCTTCGGATAGAATCGTTGCAGTTTGGGCTGAAGCATATTGCGCATCAGTTTCGATGGCCAACAAACCACCATTTCTAGATTCAGAATTAATCTTCCATTCCTCTGCATTGCTCAACAGACCATCCCAACCATCAGAATCCAAATCAGCCAAACCGTCTGCAATCAAGGTGGGGTTGAGTTGCCAATCAACTTCTACTCCATCGGGAATACCGTCTCCATCACTATCTGCAATCAGCGGATCGCTGCCATTCATCCATAGTCCATCGAACTCTGTCATCCACCCTATTGGCTGTGAGTACTGGATTTCTTCACTGGAATTCCACTGCTCATCAGTATCTAGGAATCCATCCATATTCTTGTCAAAACCATCGTCATCTAAATCCGGATCCAAAGGAATCATCGGTGAATAATGTAGGCAAAGTCCGTCCTCTCCTCGACTGTTGTTAGCCATTTCTCTGATACACAGACCAATCTCAATGCCATCAGGAATACCATCGCCATCGCTGTCAGCATTCTGAGGGTCGAGTCTTGTATTCGCTGAAACTCCCCCTCGGTTTTCCGCCATCGCCGCTGATATACTGCACGTTTCAACGGTTAGTGGCCAGCAGAATTCTTGCAGGTTGGTTAATCCATCGTTGTCATAATCCTGATTTGTATCGACTTTTGTATAATCCAGTCCGTCTAAATTTTTGATACGGCCATCTGGGGCCTCAATCTTTGGCTCTCCTGAATATTGCAATTCCCATTGATCTGGCATTCCGTCTCCGTCTTCATCGGTACTGTCATCATCAGCGAGAATCCAGGTAACCATGCCATATCCTGCGGTTACAGTCATTAGTCCGACTCCGATAATCAACGATATTTGCAATGCTTTGGAAGGGTCGGGACCATTGATGTTCAACATTTCTGGTGCCTTGGCAACCTCTTCTTCTGCTTGCAATTGCGCAGCGCGATTTAGCATCTTTCCCGTTTGCCTGAACAACCGGATAGTGATGAGCCTATGCCCTTCTCGACCATTCAGCCAAGGCATTTTCTAGAAGCCTCTGTCGGGGGAGCGGGGATTCTGGCAATGCCTCCATTGGGGCGTGTTCTTTTATTCCTTCAATCATTTCAACATATTTGCCGTAAGCAGCCATGTGGTCCTCGAATGGAGCATTGAGTCTAAGTCGACGCAACCCTGCGCATGTTTCTTCATTCCAGATTGGATAGACATGAGTTGTAAAGTGCAACCAGTGAGAGATTCGGTTGATATCCATTCCTTCGATTGTCAATAATGATTCTAAAATGGAAACATCGGGATATGATGAGACTTCTAGAATGGAGAGAATCTCTTGAGCAACATCATCATGTACTGACAAGGGAGTATAACCTGCCCATTCATCGATGATTGCTAGATGTTCCATGTCTAACTGCCCTTCAATACGATACAACATCGCTTCATACCCTTCTTCCTCAGGCCCAAGCAACTCTTGGAATCGCTCAAAGAACTCCTCGCACATCTCGACATCTATGCCGAACAAAGCGACAGGAATCACTAGTTATCACGCCTTAATCTGTCCAATTCCAGATTCGATCATCATTCTGGTCGGTGCCCTGAATTCAATCCACTCTTCTTCGAAGTATTTCTTCAGGTCTTCTTCATCTTGAGCCCTTGGCATCATTTGGTGAAGGTATTCTTCCCATTCAGCATCATCGCCCTCAAAGGCGTGTCCTTCTACAGTATACCTACCGCCTGCACATGAACCGATTTCGCGGTTGAAGTTTTCATGAGCCACATACAATGGTGCTGCACCTTCGGGTAGCAGACCATTCATCTTCTCAACTTCAGCAGCGATTTCGTCGTGGTAGTGACCGCGGCTCTCTTCATTGAGATTTTCCTTGATTACTTCCAGGCCCTCTTCGAGTTTCTTGCGTTCGTCCCAGCGACCTTTGATTCCCCACACATAGGCCCATTCAGCAGAAGTTGAGGTGTCGGTTCCAAACAAGTCGTGAGCGGTCGAAACCCACTTGTTGAAGTAACGCTGAAGCATATCGAGTGGGATAACTCCGGCTTTGATTATTCTACGAAGTCCATTAGCACCGGTTCCTAGATGGAATGATTCTTCCTTGAGCATGGGTCCCATACTGGCTGCTAGAGGTTTGAAACTTGAAGTGGAGAGCATACCCAGTTGATACTTTCCATCTCTGTCGACGAACATTGTGTAGCAGAAGAAATCCAGCCAATGAGGCATAGGGCGATTGAAGGCTCCGAGCAAGCGGCTACCTTCCTGAGCATTTCTTTCCAACAACTTCTGTGCTTCACGAGCCCCTTGCTGTCCGAAGTATGTCATCAATAGGTAACACATTTGCCAACCATGCCTTTGCTCTTCAGCCATTATTCGGGCAGCAGCATATCGATCATAATCTGTGGGTGCAGTCTCAAGAAGATGCTTCTGTTGCTCAACACTAGCAAATTCAGTATCGCCTTGAACAGTGATCATGGATAGAAGACCATCTCTGATATTCTGGTGAGGAATCTGCAAGGACCGTTCCCATTTCTTGCGTCCTTTGTAGTCACCGAATTCGATTTGCTCTCCAGCACGTTCCCAATCGAACTTGATAGAGAGCTCAAAATCTCCAATCCAAGCAGGGTCGAAACCAACCCTTGTCTGCCATTCTCCGAAGTTTTCCACCCATTCATCGAAAGTGGTAGGTAGCTCGCTCATATACCTGCGAGTGGCTACCCGTCTTTCAATTATTGTTTTACTCGCCCTTGAAATTTGCAACCCGCTTTTCCACGTATGCTGCGATTCCTTCCTTGGCATCACTGCTGTTGAACAGGGCCGCTTGCAACTCTCTTTCAAGAGCAAGGTGGTATTCAAATGGAATCTCTGGGCCGGTTTGGCAACTTCGCTTGATGTTTCCAACAGCCATTGTAGCCTTGTTTGGTAGAGTGAACTGACTGCACCAGTCGAGGCAATCTCTTCGGAAGTCTTCCGCACTGCCTTCAAAGATGTGATTAATCAGGTTCATGTTCTCTCCATCTTCGAATGAGATGAGTTGTCCAGTGACCATGTATTCCAACGCCTTGGCCTTACCGATTAGGCGGGTCAATCGTGCAGTTCCACCAGTTCCGGCTAGTACGCCAAGGTTGATCTCAGGCAAACCAATCTTACCGGCATTCTTGCGAGCAATTCGTAGATCAGCAGCCATAGCAATTTCCAGTCCTCCTCCAACTGCGTGTCCGTTTAGCGCTGCAACCACCAACTTGGAGGTCTGCTCTAGGCGAGAAAGTGTTTCATTAGCATGTAGGCAGAAATTGTATTTGAAGCCAGGAGAAACGCTGTTCAGCATCTGAATCGATGCGCCGGCTGAGAAGAATTTACCTCCGTGCCCAGTCAACATGATGACTGTTACATCATCATCGAATCTCGCTTTGATTACTGCGGTATCGATATCGCGCATCATTTCATGAGTGTAGGTGTTTGGCCCTTCATTATCGCCTTGTAGTGGGGCTCCAGCTGAGTCTGAAGCCAATTCGATAACTGCAATACCATTCTCGGTGACACCGTAGTTGACAAGGTTGTTCGGCATAGGTTCCAATTTGAGTCCATATAGGTCGCTCATGGCTTGCCGACCACAGTTCCGTTCATCAATGAATCGTTGCAGCAAAATCGCTCAATATGCG
>DAWL01000140.1 GCA_002505935.1 Euryarchaeota archaeon UBA226
GACGGTCTTCCTGATGGATATGAGGTTTACATGTGTGCTACTGCAAGAAATGCCTACAGTGTTGAAAACAATCTCTACACTTGTGATGGTGGATTTGATCCACTCAATGGTAGCGATGGCGCAATGGATGCAGATAGAGATGGTTTCGATGTAGACAGAGACGGTATTTACGAGCCGCATGAATGGTTCAACAATACCGAAGAGTATGCAATGGGCTCTCCCGATAATTGGACGACTGAAGTGGACGGATTACGTTGTAGTTATACTCCGCCCGAAGGACCTTCTTCCAACGATGATGGTGAGTGGCCCTACTTGACAGCAGAATGGCCAAACATTTACTCTGCTTGTACTGAATCTGTTGATGCGACTTATGGTGAGGATGTTTGGTTGGGTACGAATCCTTCGGAGGCAGACAGTGACAGATTCTGGTATGACGGATTCAGTGTGAATGAGTATTCTGGTAGTGGAGATGGTCTTCCTGATGGTTGGGAAGTTTTCTTTGGCATGGATCCATTGAACCGCAGCGATAGATTGGAAGACCCAGATGTCGATGGCTGGGATCTTGACCGTGATGGTTTCATCAGCAAGGATGTATCTAGCAAGGAGGAGGACCTTGAGAGAGGTGAGGAGTTCTCAAATCTTGAGGAATACAATGTTTTCCTCGATGATGGAAACTGGGTCATGGCAGGTTTGAAACATGTTCTGCAGGGTTCTACTGAAGGCTCGCTCACACAAGTTCCAATGTCGCGTTCATCTTCAGCAAGTGGAACTTACTCAGTGATTCATCATGATGTCAAGAATCTGCTGACTTTAGATAATGCTTCATTCATTGCAGCCACGCGACTTGGATTTTCGACGATTATGATTGATGAAGAACGTTCAGTAGATGATTGGCTTCCAACTGGTTGGGAGTTGAATGAAGCAGTGTTGGTGGATGACGATACCACTAGTATCGTTGTTGCGACCAACAAGGGAATCTTGCGCATTCCTCTGGACCCAGTTTCTGATATGATTACTCCAATCATAGAGTGGGATATCGTCGAAGGCGGGTCATACACCACGGTGACAATGTTGCAACAGGATGGTAGCGACTCACATTTGCTACTCCTAGGTGCCGAATCAGGCAAGTTGTTACGGCTCTCAGGGTTTGATGGAAGCATCATCGAAGAATATGATGTTCCAAACGATTTGATGCAGGCATTGAGTGATGCTGCTGCCACCCCTGCTGATGTTGAACATCTAGAGCAAGGAGGCCGCAGTAGATTGTTCGTCGGTACCGATGTCGGTTTGCTTGAAATGACAGTCTCCTCAGATGCAGGTGGTTGGAATTTCACATCTCCACTATGGCATTTCAGCACCTCAGATAATGACGAACTAAGAGAGCCTCCGTCGATTGCTCCACGTGGCACTAGCGCGGAGTCGGTCAACGCGTTGAGAAGTGATGGCCCCCTTGGAACTGATCCAGTTGTATTGTGGATTGGTACTGATTCGGGTCTGCACAAGTTCGACCTAGCAACTGATGCCATACAACATTCTGGATTGTTGGCGCATGCTACCGACGAAGATTTGAATCCTGAAGACTTAGCCAATGCGGTTACTTCGATTTATCCTTACGAGGGTAAATTGATGGTTGGTTCTAAATCTGGAATGTGGACCTTACAGGGTGATTATTCTGGCATATGGGGAATGACACTTCAAGAGAGAATCACAGGACACATCAATGACATTCTAGTCATCGATTCAGGAGACGATACTCTGTTCTTCGCAGGCTGTAATCCTGGACGATTCGCCAATATCGCGTTAATCAACCCCGGTAGCAATGATTCTGATTTCGACGGTATACCTGATGGTTGGGAATACATCTACGGCTTGGATCCAACCGATCCTTGGGATGCCGAACTTGATTTAGACGGGGACGGAGTCAACATGGACTTCAATCAAGATGCGATGAATGAAAGGAATTGGACAAATCTCTTGGAATATCGCTATACTCCAATCAGTGCGCAGGGTTCGAACTCTACAGACCCTAGAGATGTAGATACCGACGATGATGGCTTACCAGATGGAACGGAAGCATTCGGATTCTATTTTTCGCAGACCAATCTTTGGTGTCATTATCACCCTAACATGACCTATGATTGTAGCGATAGTGCTGTAGCTGAGGCCGCTAACAATACTTACCTCAACGGCCAACACTCCGACCAACAACTCGACCCTACTAACAAGGACAGTGATGGTGATGGAATGCCAGATGGATGGGAGATTGAGAACCGCAGATGGATTGGCTCAACTTACACTGGCGGAAACAATTGGACATTGGACCCATTGCGCTCTGAAGACCGCTATTGGGATGCAGATGGCGATGGTATGAAAAATCTGTGCGAGTATATGTGGGAGAGTTATGTTGCTGACGCTTTGGATGGGAAGATGATAGAGACCCACAATGAAACTCCTGAGGGTGCAGCCTCATGGGTCAAGACTGATCCTAACAATCCGGATTCTGAT
>DAWL01000027.1:0-1156 GCA_002505935.1 Euryarchaeota archaeon UBA226
CGCCCTTTATGCAGAATCTGGACACTATCTTCGGCAATCATCAATGAAAATTGCAATGGGTCCAAGACTTCCACGTCGCAATTCCTTTTCCTTGCCTCCTCAACAAGTCGGCGAGTGCTATACAAACGCGGACCGCGCGAAAGAATTGCCAACCTCATGGCTAATTCCCGCGACCCCCTCCCATTTCAATTGAATGCCCAATAAATCGTAAAAACAGCAAGATTGGGGAATCGCGCCTTTGAAGGCGAAGGCGGTACTCCGCAGAGTAATGCCACCAGCATGGGGCCCACCGGATGAACTTGGCGAAGCAGGTGGACCACCCCCCGCTGCAAGACCCGAAATGGCAGGGCCATCAGGACCGCCCCCCGGCGCTGAAGCCATGGATCAAGCAGATAGAGCAGCAAAGGGAGAATTGAGTACTGAAGAGTTACGCACCAAGGTGAAAAAGGCAAGATGGAATGTCTTCATGTACCTTGGAATTGCAGCAATAATGTTCTCTTTTGCACTAATTCCACTACCCGTTCCAGCACCTTGGGATGATGAAACCGTATTGACTGACGATGTTTCAGGAGGGGAATTGCAACGTGAATTACCATACTTGTTTGGAATGCCAATCGATGGTAAAGATAGTACCGACATCAGACTGGTAGTTGAAGTGGTTCCAATGGACGGCGGAGATTTCTCTGTACATGTAATTGAAGCGCATTGCGGAACAGATGAGGTAACTGATGAAATGTTGGAATTTGAGGCCGCAGTTGCGAGAAACGAATCATATTCAGATAACCATATTCTGTTTGAAGGTTCTCAACCCAAGGGAACTTATGAGTTTGAATTCAGATTGGATCCTGGTGGATATTGTCTCTTAGTCGAATACGAAGATTATGGTCATGATCAGGGTTCACTTGAAGTGACTGCATCAGTATATGGCCTGAGAGAAATCGGTGGTGGCTTAGGTGGCCTCTCGTTATTGTGGGCAATATTTGCATTCATCGGAGCGCAGCGAAAAGGTAAGATTCTGAAAGAAAGAACCTCAGTTCGAAGAGGTTCAATGAGTACCGAGGATTCGGTAATGCACGATACAAATCAAGCGGTAATCAGTGCCGGACCTGCTGGCCCACCTCCTGCTGACGGTCCTGCTGGCCCACCTCCTGCATCT
>DAWL01000027.1:1497-11872 GCA_002505935.1 Euryarchaeota archaeon UBA226
CCTGGACCCACGGCTGCCCCTGCTCAGGCTGCAAGCCCCTATGCTGCAGCGCCAGCTGCACCTGTAGCACCTGCTGCACCTGCAACAGCATTGAATTACATTGAATCTGGAGATGGATACCACTA
Source organism: Euryarchaeota archaeon UBA226 (assembly GCA_002505935.1). Classification (GTDB taxonomy): domain Archaea; phylum Thermoplasmatota; class Poseidoniia; order Poseidoniales; family Poseidoniaceae; genus UBA226. The sequence goes on from DAWL01000027.1 coordinate 1,623, forward strand.
CATCCTCAAAGCAGACAACACATTCGATCCACAACCGTACATCAAGAATGCTGACGGAACCTATACGCCATTCAACAGTTGAGCCCGTGTCATGTTGAAGGGTATGCAACACCCTTGATTCATGCTCTTCTCAAGCGAGCCTTCAAAGGGTCCAAGTGGCGCCTGATTATCGAGGTCATAACATGGCGTCGGACTCTGCATTGACCGTTGCTGCCCTCAGAGCCCTGTGCAAGGACAAGGAATTGGCCTCGTCTGGGAAGAAGGCGGAGCTGGTCGAACGCTTGCTCAAATACGGAGCCAGCAGGGAAGAAGTAGGCCTTGAACCACTGGAAGAAGAGGAAGTCGACATCATTGTCGATGATGAGGGTGAATTGATTCTCGATGAAGATGAGAATATTTCAACAGATAGTGATGACACGCCCAAAGGCAGCATAGATGAGTCAAAAGAAGACGATGTTTTGGAGGCGGAGGTCTTTGTGGCTGAGGTTATCGATGATGATATCATCGAAGCAGATGTCATTGAAGCGGATGTTGTCGAAGAAGTGGATATTGAAAGCAGCAAAGATGCAACTGCATCTGCAAGTAGATTTGAATCCTCATCTCTAGACATGAAAAAGAGCGCTGCTTTGGCATTAACTTTGATTCTCTTGGCAGCTGGAGCATGGTGGTGGTTCAGTCTAGATGCCGAACCTTTCACCCCTGACCCTTTGCGGCATGGAGACACAATGGGATTCGCCGTTACTGGTGGACAATTAGTCGCAACAGATGATTATGCTTCACAAATCTTCCAATGGTTCGGCTCTGATGATGAAATATGCGGCTTGAACGTACAATTTTCGGGAAGTGGTAGTGTTTCAATTACAGAAGGAGGTAGGTCAGATATATCTGGCGAAATGAATGACGATCGTCTTGGTTCAGTCAAGCAGATTGGTGGCAATGGATTCTCTTGGTTAACAATGGAACGCAATCTGAATTACGATTTTGACGATGTTGATATCGCCCAAAGTGAAATCTCCAGCACACTAGGGTGTATCGAAATGCCTTCTGTCAGCGCGAGGTTAGGAATAGATTGGAAAGAATGGATCGAATTGAGTAGTGAGAATAGCATTCGTTCTGAATTCGGCTATGAACTAGTGCATCCTGATGGGCAATTGCAAGGAGACATTACCACATTTGGACTGAATGGATTCTTGGATTCTCTAGATTCGATTGGGTTGGGGGCATCGATGATTTTCTCACCCCTGCAATTGCATGAAGTACTCGGCAACACCATGATTGATGAAGAAGCGGCTGGAAATGTTTCAGGTTGGTCTTGGCAAGTCACGGGAAGTGAAGATGTTGGAGAGGAAGTTGCTTGGAAAATCCTATTCAGAAACAAAGACATTGAAGACAATTGTTTAGGACATGCGACTATACACATCTTGGCGGTTCCTTCCTCTCCATGGGCAATTAGACAATCTATCGACCTATTGATTAGCGGTGATGATTCCAGCGATTGTGGAACTTGGCAAGAAATCTTAGGAGATTACGCGATGCCTGATGGTAGACTGGAAATGAAGATGACAATTGAAAGAACGAGCCTTTCAAGGGGTGAAAATCTAGTTGATTTGGGTTATTCTTACGATTCCAAGCCCGACATTTCTAGTCTCAGGCCCCCTTCATCTGAAATGGCAGATTGGGGCTCTACCGAAAGACATGCTCCCGATTTATCCAGCATTCGCAACCAACCCTTGGAAATTGCCATATCTTGCATTGGAAATACTTCCGGTGGTGGAAATGAAGCAGAAGTAAACCTACAAGACCATGATGCGTACATCTGGAGAGCAAGAGATGATCGATCCTCGCAAGATAAAACCCGATGGAACATGAGTTGGTTGGCTAACGACGATGCAAGTGGATGGTTGGTGGTTGATGTCGCTGGACAGGGAGGTAGCGAAGAAAATTGTACTTACATCGACTCAGGCTTATTGGATGAAGCACCCGATCACAATCGTCAAGCCATTCCGGAAACTGTTTCCCTGCGTTGGATGGAAGAGTCGCGTTGGTTAGAAGAAGGCAAGTTCCCAGAATTGAGTGGAACTAATGGGCTTGCTGCATCTTCAGGAAAATGGAATGATGATTTGAAAATCGGAATCTTGGTTGCAACAGCAGGAGTGAATTTACCTGACACATTTGACTTCTTGCCATTGGGCGATGCAGGTAGAGTCACCGTAGATGGAGTTAGATCCTGGGATGAAGGAGAGTGGTCACATACATTCTCATTCCTTGCAGATGCCAGTGATGGGAAAATGATTGGATGGACGCATACAAGATCGAGTGATTGAGGGTTCGTATGGCAAGGAAATTGGGTCGAGGGTTAGACGATTTACTCGATGACAATGATGTGGACCTGCCCTTCCTTTCTGCATATGGTGAGGCGGCTAGCGAGCATCTAGAAGGTGGGCATGGAAACGAATCTTCAGAAGAATTGTTTGCTACAATGATTAGACATGCAGGAGAACTGCCAGAAGAGATAAATCTAGAATGTGTTGAAGAGGGGGTGCAACTCAATATGGAGTCTAATCAAGTACTTCCCTTGGTACCTTCAGACCTTACAATGCCTGGTTTCGAAAAAGGAAAATTATCCAAGGATAGGAAGAAGGTAGAGGTCCTAATCACTGCTTGGGGAATAGAAGTTCGACGGTTAATCGATAGATTGTGCGAGCATGCATCGCTATGAGTTTCGACGGAGCAATGCAGCGAGCCCCAATACACCTACAACTGAAAGGAGGCTGATTGAAGGGATGGATGACTCTTCTTCGACCTTATCTGAATTATCCTCTGGAGGGCCATCAGGACAGTCCTTACCGCCCCATTGATCTGTATCGATATCATACCAACAAGAACTCCATGCTTTGGCATATCCCTTAGAAGGGAACTCTTCGGATTCCCCATCATCATAATCTACGGATACCTTCCAATTCACATATGAATGATCATCAATTGTCACCCAAGAAGAATTCCAAAAAGTCCTATTTTCACTGGCTTCAATGTCCTCCCACTCAGGTGAATCACACACACCATCATTGGTGCACATCTGACGCAGAATCCTAATGCTAGTGTTGTTATTTGCCGCATCAGAATCGATCTCCACACTTATCGACCAATCCGATTTATCTGCAGCCTCTACAGTATGATTGATTGCAACTATTGGTGATCCAGAGATATCGGGTTCTACATCTTCACCGCCTGCGGCAGCAACAGTTTGCATTGAACATAGAATCATGATGAGCGAGGCTATGAATAGCGACGACCTCTGCATGGGGTGGCCAATAACCGTAAGGTTTTGAATCGCTCGCTCAAAAGGTTCAACAATATTGTTCAAAACTCCATTTCCCACAATTCGTCGCCTATCCAATGTAGGGTCTTGACCGCCTTGCCACTAGTTTCCTCAACCATCTGATTCGCATTCATGCAAGCCCATCCGAGCGCCAAGGGCCGTTTGTGTTCTTGATCTCTTATCCAAACTAAATCTCCTGCAATTATCTCTTCATGTGCAGCATGTATGCCAGCCGCCATACAATCGGCTCCATTCATCAAAAAAGGAATAGCACCCCTATCTACTTCCAACCACGATTTGTCGGGGGCGTGGACCAATAGTCCTCTCAATGTCAGTGCAGCGACAACCTCTTCCTCTTCATTCTCAATCTCAACAGCATGCGGTTCACGATTTACAATCATCAATCTCCAACTACCATATTCAGCGACTTCGAGAAAGGCCCCCTCAAGATTCAAATCAATGCCGAAGCGGTCCTCGAGTTTAGATAACAAAGGGGCAACTTGTTTACGGCGAACTGGGCGTCTTTTCCTAACACTCCAATCCTTGGCCATGGTCCATCCTGTGGTAAGCGGTTGAAGAGGATGTCCATCCAATTACGCATGGGATGTCTCAAAACCACAGCCCTCTTGCAAGGGGCATGGATATCCATCAATTCCACGAAGACCGCCAAAGGAGAATGGACCTATTGATGAATGAAGAACACCTAGGAATCAAGAGATTCCTTGCTTTGGATAGTGCAGCCTATCGCGACGATGCATTGGATGCCAAGACCAAAGAATTGCTGGGCCTAGTTGCATCTACAGTTCTACGCTGCCAAGAATGCATAACCTATCATGCAGAGAACTGTATTGAACAGGGATGGAAAAAGGATGAACTCCTCGATGCTTTGAATGTCGCAATGGTGGTTGGGGGTTCGATCACAATTCCCCATATTCGCGAAGTTTGGGAAACGATAACCGAACTTGAGTCGGGGGATAATTGAGATGACATCGATATGGTGCGCAATTAGAACATATTCGGCCCATGCAAAGGAGATGGGAGTTGAAGTTCCCTCAGAACCGGAATATTTTCTCAAACCATCTGCCGCATTGGTATCCTCGCCTGTCAATGAAATCAAAACTATCTCTCTACCCGATAATCGAAGTGTTCAGCATGAGTTGGAGTTAGTACTCAAACTGGGTGACTTCTCAGAAGGAGAATTCTCAATCGATGCCGTGTGTATTGGACTCGACCTTACCAACCGGGTGATTCAGAGTGAACTCAAGAAAGGAGGTTTACCATGGGCTCGTTGTAAGTCCTTCAAGGACTCGGCAGTTATCGGCGAATGGCATGATGTTCCTTCAGGAAAATTTTCTGAAATTGAATCGAATTGGTCTATTGACTTGCTTGTAAACTCAGAAAAAAGAATGGCTGCAAATATCTCCGACATGGTCAGATCTCCTTCTACTCTATTGGCTTCATTAAATGAGTGGGCGCCTCTAGAAAAGGGCGATATTATCTTCACAGGAACTCCTGAAGGTGTAGATTGGTTATGCGATGGAGACGTTGTAGAAGCAAGATTGAATGATGGGGATGGAATTGTAAAAAGTCGCTTAATTGCTCACTTCTCACTACCCTCAGACTTGAAATAGGGATGCTGAGTCGGCGCTTCCCTGAGGATTTACCATGGCACAATGGCACGGCGTCTCGCGAAGGAAGGCAACAGGTGGCCGCAGAGTCAAGGCTCGCGGTAAGCGCAGCACCGAAATTAGCAGCGAGAAGCAGCTTGCTTTGGTAGGTGAGGCTAAGAGAAAGATATACCGCAAGACTGGTGGAAACACACTTGTAAGAGTTCTAATGGATAATGAGGTCAGTGTATCTAATCCCAAGACTGGAAAAACAGAAAGAGTCGCAATCAAGACTGTTGTTGAGAGCCCTGCTAATCCAAACTACGTCAGAAGAAACGTGTTGACCAAGGGAGCCGTCATATTGACCGAGAAGGGGCATGTTCGAATCACGAGTCGCCCTGGCCATGATGGCGTCATCAATGGCGTTCTATTGGACGAGTGAGTCTGCAAGCGTGCCCTTAAGATGGGCTGTTGATACCGGGGGTTGAGCGAGATGCCCCATAATCCCGATCGTATCGTGCTATGGCCCGGTTATTTCAATTCGCGAAATTCGCGAAGAAATGGGCGTAGAGTAGGTATCGATTGTTCCGTGAACAAACCTGATCTCGAGGGATTGGCATGGGCAGCCCGTCAAGCTGGAGTCAAGAAGATGAAGCGCGAAGAAGGAATTTGTCACCCCAGCAGGCCTTGGGCTAAAGAGGGTAGATTGTGGATTTCAAAATCTGCTGCCAAAGATGACCTTGGAACTTCAAAGAAAGAAGAGATCTTGCAAATTATTGGAAATAGGTGGCGCGAAATCAATATCCAAAGGCAAAACGAGGCTGATGAAGAAAACAAGCGCGGTCCAAAAACTGGTGACCGGCGCGCAAGGGCACAAAGAAAGACTAGCGGGGCTGCAAGACAAGCCGCTGCCAAGGCGCAAAGAAATAGAAAACAACGTGGACGAAAGAAATGGAAGAAGTGATTCTTCCGTAAACCCGACAAATCTCTTGAACTGCGCTCTTCTCAACAAATCTCTCGTAAGCGTCATAGGTGTGACCATCTACGTCCCCAACATGAAGGAGTATTGTATCAAATTACCAGATAGACCGGGAGAAATGGCTGATCTCTGTGAAGCATTATCCTCGAAGGGAATCAACCTACTAACCGCCACAGCATTAACTGCTACAGGAGCAGTTGTAGCATTGGTGACTGATGATGAAGAAGGAACCACCGGCGTGCTGGATAATTTGGGGCATGAATATCATGTTAGTGAAGTTCTTCTGGTCACAATGCCTCACCAACCAGGTTCTTTGGCGGCCCTCTCAAGAACAATGGGTAATGCTGGCATCAACATCAATTCAATTTACATCATGAGTAAAGATGATGATAAGGCCGTAATTGCTTTCACAGCCGACAATGTTGAAGCCGCAAGAGAAATGATTTGAATCAAACCATATTGATTGGTAGATTCAATTCAACCTTATGCAACCATGAGAAGGGGTCTTGCGCTAATTCTGTCTGAACTCCAGTTAGTGCATTATAGAGTTCTCGAGTAACTGGGGCTACGTCTCCATCCATGTAGACCTTCTTTTGATCACCATGAGTAATCGAACCTATCGGCGAGATTACCGCTGCAGTGCCGCAACAAAATGCTTCATCCGCTTGCATTGCAAATTCTGCGCTGACTTTGGTTTCAGTCACTTCGTAACCTCTATGTCGGGCTAATTGAATTATCGAGTCGCGTGTGATTCCTGGAAGGATAGTGCCTGTCAACTCTGGTGTGTAAATATGGTTATCCTTGACGCAAAAGAAATTCGCTGCACCCACTTCTTCGATGTTGTTATGTTCAACAGCGTCAAGATAGATGACTTCGGCATATCCTTGCTTTTTGGCATTCTTGGAAGGCATCATTCCTGGTGCATAATTTCCAATCGCTTTGACTCCACCCGAACCTCCGGGGGCTGCTCTGTGATGTTCATCGGAAATCAACAGTTCAATACTGGTTAAGCCTCCCTTGAAATACGGGCCAACTGGAGTAACAAATACGCAAAATGTGTAGGATGGGGCGGGTGCTACTCCCATGATTGGCCCTGTTCCCCAAAGTACGGGTCTGACATACAATGCGCCACGGCCAGATGGCGGGATGAATCGTGAATTTGCTGCAACAACCTGTTCAACAGCATCGATGAACATGGACTCTGGTACTGGCGGCATCCCTAGCCTTGCTGCACCTTTTTGGAAGCGGCGGGCGTTCTCATCCGGCCTGAATAATACTACATTGTTCTGAACCGTTCGATGGGCTTTCATACCCTCAAATATGCCTTGACCATAGTTCAGGACACCCGCTGCCGGATCAATTTCTAGATTGCCGTATGGCAACATTTGCCCGGGACGCCACGGTTCTCCCAACTCACAATTTGCGACATACATGTAATCGGTTTGCGTCAAGGAAAAGGTCAGGGAATCCCAATCGATTTCCTCTCCTTCAGCCATCTTTGCACCACCTGAATGCAGCCAGAAAAACCCGATTGCGTTTGTCGATAAGACTCAGGCTTTCAATACTTGCTGAAACGATTCTTCTCTCTCCACCCTGTTTGTCATTGCCAAGGTTCATGTTTCATCGGCATTCAACACTTGACATGGCAGCAGGTGCGACTTGGAGTGGTGATGTTGCCATTCTTAGTGTTCGTTGGAATAGCCATGACGAAGATGGAGTTGCATCCTCCATAATTGAAATTACAGCTCGTTCAAGAAATGGAGATTCGGTGATTGCCTTAGTTCATGGGTTTACGCCCGGTATCGAAATTTCGATTCCCGGCGTCTGCAAGGACCCGAAGGAATTGCCTGAAGATATCGAAAGACGGTTGAACAAAGTCATGGAAATCAAGGAAGTGACTAAGGTCGATGAGCCGCGATTAAAGTGGACTGACCTTGGAGAAAAAATGCATTGGTGGGTTAGCGTTGAGCAACCATTCGTAGTACCAAGATTGCGAGAAAGGCTTTCTGAGAGTTGGAATTTAAGCAGTGCAGATATTCCCTTTTCCAATCGACTATTCCTTGATGAGGACCTTGGACCTCACATAAACCTCAGTGGGAAAATATTGCATCAAAAAAAGAAGCCCGGAAATGCCGCAGATGTCATTGCTGCAGGCGGGAGTGGCCTCTACCCAGTAGACATAGTAATCAAATGTGAACGAAGTAATTTGTCGAATATTGAACCCTTTCCAGCACCTTGGGTGATATTCTCTTTCGATTTGGAAACGAGTATCGAAGATAATCGAATATTGTGTGCTGCAGCGACGATTGAAACTTTGGAGTCGGATCTGCAAGAACCTGTTCAAGAGACTCATACATTCAGTGGTGATGAAGTACAGATTATGAAGGACTTGACCGAATTATTGAGGAACTGTGATGCGGATATCATTACAGGGTACAATGTAGATAATTTCGATTTACCACGCTTGAATGAAAGAATGGAATACCATTGTCGCTCAACTGAAATTGAGGAGCGCTGTGAATTATACGGCTGGGGCCGAGTTCCTATGAATGAAGAAGAATACAAGCGTAATCGCCAAGGATTGATTCCGAAAAGAGCGAATACGCGCGCTTGGATTCTTGCTGGACGCGTGGTCATGGATGCTTGGTGGCAAGCCCGTAGCGCATTACGGCCAAGACGTGAAACTCTGAAATTCGTAGCCGAATTGTTATTCCCAGATCAAGACGAATTACACAAGATGGACGTGGATGCTTCACGCATGGATGAAGAATGGGCAGAACGTCCAGAGGTTGTACTGGAATATTGTGCGCGTGATTCTGCTTTGCCACTGCAGATTCTTCGAAGTATACAAGCAACTAGACGTAAGGAAGCGATTGCATCCGTCGCCAAAGTGCCCTTTGAGACCGCAGCGAATGGAACCACAAGTCAATTGCTCGATAGTCTGGTAATCAGATTGGCTGAATCAAAAGATGTGGCAGTACCATTGACCGGAAGCGCGGCGAAGAAAGAGGGACAGATACCCGGAGGTTACGTTCACGATGTCGAAGCGGGGATGCACCCTTGGATTGCCGTACTCGATTTCAAATCGATGTACCCGTCAATAATGATAGGAAACAACATCTGCCATACTACTCGCATCGATATTTCACATCCCATTCAACCTGCAGATGATGAATTGGTACATACCTCTCCAACAGGGGCTCGATTTCGCAACAAGGAAGCAAGAGAAGGTTTGGTTCCCACCCTTTTGCAAGACCTGATGGCCCAAAGAGACCACCACAAGACTGAGATGAGAATCGCAGAAGAAAGCGAGGATTCTGCAAAGGTGGCCTTTCACGACCAAATGCAATATGCTGTGAAGATAATGATGAACTCATTCTATGGGGTCTTTGCTTCAGAATTTTACAGGTTCACTCATCACGACCTTGGGACTTCGATTACCGCTTGGGCTAGAAGGAACATCAAGGGAATTATTCAGAAATTGGAGAAAGAAGGACACCACGTTGTCTATTCTGACACAGATTCTATTTTTGTCAGCGTACCAGTCGAGGAAGGAAGCCCCACGGCTCCGCCCGGAGAAGGTGAAGGGAAAGAGAAGTGGCAAGCAGCGATGGATGAAATGATTCGGTTCGGAAACGAAACTGCAAACCGTTTCAGTGAGGATAGTGCAGTGTTGGAATTTGAAACTGGAATGTCTGCTTTCTTCTCACACGGGGCCAAGAAACGTTACGTCGGTAGAGTAGTCTGGCCGAAAGACGATTTGATGATCAAGGGTTATGAAACTCAACGTACTGATTCGTTTCTGGCATTAACAAAAGGTATGCAGAGAATATTCGAATTAGTGCTAGATGGAGAGGAGGCTGCAGCGATTAATCTAGCGAAAGAGCAGATTGCAAAGGTGAGGCGTTCTGAAGTTCCGGCCGAGGAATTAGTGATATCGAAACTCTGTAAAGGTAAGCAATTGAAAGACGGTAGCATCGATTTCAGTAAGGATTACGCAAATCCAAATGGACAGGCACAAGTCAGAGCAGCGCGCAAGCGCATAGAGAGAAACTTGCCATTTACTCCAGGGATGAAAATCGCCTTTGTGGTAACAAATGCCGGACAGCGCCCAATGGTTGTCGAGCCGTGGAACGAAGGCGAAGAAGATGGGGGAATCAAATCCTATGATTCTCAATTCTATGCAGAAAGGTTGGCTACGGCCTTTGGTAGGGTATCGGAAGCATTTGGATGGAGTGCGGATGAATTGTTGAAAGGAAATCGGCAATCATCACTATTTTCATTTTAAGCCTGTGAAACAGTCAATAAGATGCATGGGCAGGGGGTGAACATGGTCGGAGAATTA
>DAWL01000097.1 GCA_002505935.1 Euryarchaeota archaeon UBA226
GCTGAGGTTCCAATTCCAGATCGTCTAGTTGATCAGGTCATTGGACAAGAGGATGCTTCGGTAGTAATTCGCAAGGCTGCAGAGCAGCGAAGACACATGATGATGATTGGAGATCCAGGTACTGGTAAGTCCATGCTAGCGCGTTCGATGACAGAATTGTTGCCAAGCGATGAATTGGAGGATACTCTATGTTACCCCAATGATGACGACGACAATGAACCAAGGGTCAGAACAGTTCCTGCCGGCCGTGGAGACCGTATCGTGAAGACTCAGCGTGAACAGATTCGCATACAGAGGGAGAAACATCAGAGAACTCTGCTCATCGCAGTTGTTGCAGTAGCTTTCCTCTTGGCCGTTTTGGCCATTCGTAGCGGCGACCTCTTGACATTGATTTTTGGAATGTTGTTGCTTGCTTTCGCCTACATGTTCATCTCCAACAGGTTGCGTTCGGGGGATGAAGCCAGCCTTCCTAAGGTATTAGTCAAACATGAAAGAGATGACGACCCTCCATTCGTAGATGCAACTGGAACCTTGGCGGGGAGTTTACTCGGGGACGTTAGGCACGACCCCTTCCAATCCGGAGGTATGGAGACTCCTGCTCACGAGAGAGTTGAGGCTGGAGCCATCCACAAGGCCAATGGCGGAGTACTCTTCATTGACGAAATCAACTTGTTGAGACTAGAGGAACAGCAGGCTTTGTTGACTGCGATGCAGGAGCGAGCATTCCCCATCAGTGGACGTAGTGAACGTAGTAGTGGGGCCTTGACAAAGACTGAGCCAGTTCCTTGTGATTTTATTCTTGTCGCAGCCGGAAACCTTGACGCTATCCAAGGAATGCACCCAGCATTGCGAAGCAGGATACGCGGATATGGATACGAAGTATACGTGAATAGTGAAATGCCGGATACCGCCAAGAACCGAAGGCGCCTGATTCGCTTCATCGCTCAAGAGGTGGAGAAGGATTTGGATACCAAGAGAGCGATTCCTCACTTCGACAGGTCCGCAGTTGGCATGGTGTTGCGAGAAGCACAGAGAAGAAGTGGCAGAAGAGGAAAACTCTCACTCAGACTGAGAGAATTAGGAGGATTAGTTCGAATCGCAGGGGATCTTGCCGTAGAAGAGGGTGCTGAATTCACTTCTGCCAAACATGTTCTTTCCGCTAGAAGAATTGCTCGGCCATTGGAACAACAGGTGGCCGATAGGATGATTGAGAGGCGCCAACAATACAGTCTTCTCGTCAATGAAGGTGAAAGAGTAGGTCGAGTAAATGGTCTAGCCGTATTAGGTGCGGATTCAGGACTCTCTGATTTCAGTGGTATAATGTTGCCAGTAGAGGCTCTAGTAACTCCATCTCAGGCATCAGGAGGCAAGGTCTTTGCAACAGGCGGTCTTTCTGAAATTGCTAAGGAAAGTGTAACCAACGTTTCTGCTGTGGTCAAGAAGTTGACTGGAAAGGACGTTTCAGATTTCGATATTCACATTCAATTCGTTGATACACATGGAGTGGATGGAGATTCGGCTAGCATTACTATCGCAACTGCAATTATCAGTGCCTTGGAGAATATTCCAATCAAGCAGAACCTTGCTATGACAGGTTCGCTTTCCGTACGGGGAGAAGTATTGCCGGTTGGAGGAGTTACAGCCAAGATTGAGGCTGCAGCCAAGAGTGGAGTCAAGACAGTATTGATTCCAAAGGCGAACGCACAAGATGTATTGTTGGATGATCAGTTCATCGATAATGTCGAAGTTATTGCAGTCGATTCACTTGATGAAGTTATGGAGAATGCTTTGGTATCTACCGATAGCAAGCCTGGTCTAGTTGAGAGGTTGTCCAAGGTCATCGATAAGTTGACCCCCGAGATTACAGCATCAGGAACTCAGTCGGTCTGAGTCTTCAGTGCAGTTTTTCTTCTTCTGCAAGTCATTTCAAACGAATGTGTTGAAAGGTTGTTTGCCAACCCGAGACAATGACTGAACAGACCTCGGCAACTAAGGGTTCTCTTCTAGTCATCACTTTGGTAGTCATCGTGGACATGATTGGATTTGGAATCATCATTCCATTTCTTACATTCATGGTTGACCATCTTGCTCCCCAAGGAACTGACAAGGGGATTTGGGTAGCCGCATTGATGTCTGCTTACGCAGGAGCTGTCTTCTTGTTCTCATCATTTTGGGGCACTCTTTCGGATCGCTATGGCAGGCGCCCAATCCTGATGTTTGGCTTAGCAGGAAATACGGTGGCATTCGTCATTTTCGGGCTTTCAACCTCCTTGTGGATGGCTTTCTTTGCGCGTTTGTTAGCAGGTTTATTCAACGCAAACATTCCTGTTGCTCGAGCCTATATCTCGGATGTCTCAAGACCTGAAGAGGTTGCAAAGAGACAGGGATTGATTGGAGTAGCATTCGGTGTAGGATTCACAATTGGACCGGCATTGGGAGGTTGGTTATCACGCCCAGCGTCTTGGACTTGGACAGACGCCTTCGTAGGCACCATCTTCGAGACCCATCCGTATCTATTACCCTGTTTGGCATCTTCAGGGCTATCTTTGTTCGCTCTATTGCTTGCATTCCGTTTACTTCCAGAAAGTCATGCACCAGAAAATCGAAGTAAGGCCAAGAAGACTACTCCGATGAAGGAACTGAAGAGTAAGTTTAGCGATATTGGTAGTTTGATGAAGCGCCCTGTAATCAGCCCATTACTGTACAGTGGGATGTTTTTCTGGGTTGGTTTCACAATAATGCATGTCGTCTTCATCCTCTTCACCATGATGCCAGCAGAATCCGGAGGGCTTGATTTCAGTGAGTCGGATAATGGGATTGTATTCGCATTTATCGGGCTAATTGGTATGGTGACTCAAGGAGGTATGATTGGACCTCTTACCGAGCGTTATGGTTCAAGCAGGTTAATTGCAATGGGCCTGTCCATTGCAGGCTTGGGATTGATTGCGATTCCATATGTTGACATCAGTATTGCATGGACAGGCATGCTTGTAACCTCATTGTTGATCGCCTTTGGTAACGGCTTATTCACGCCCAGTAACATGGCGATGTTAAGCAACCACTCCTCGTATGATGAACGGGGTTTGGTAATGGGGGTCTCCGAGAGCCTGCGTTCTCTCTGTTCCTTGTTCGGAGTTCTAATCGGTGGAATAGTGTGGGATTTAACCTGGGATGGGGATTCTCTATTCACATATCACACCGCATTTTGGTTATGTGGCTTATTTTCTTTCATCGCAGTCATCATACATGTTACTGGAGGTGCATGGGATGTAGATGACCCAGCGCTGAAGGGTAAGGAGGTCGAGGCAGAATGAGTGGCATCATGTTGGTTGTACATGGCGGTGCAGGACATGGGGCTAAGGACCAACCCGGAGTTGATGCCGCCTCTGCAGCTGCATGGAAGGTTCTCGAGTCTGGAGGTAGTGCCTTAGATGCAGTATTGGTTGCAGTTGAAATTATGGAGAATGATCCTCGTTTGAACGCAGGAACTGGCGGTCGTCTAAGGGACGATGGCAGTGTTCAACTCGATGCCGCAGTTGCTACTGGTGATGGCCGACTTGGTCTAATCATGGCTATTGAAAATACTCCTAATCCAGTATTGGTCGCTGCGGACCTGCTGGATGAGCCATTCCATATTTTGGCAGGAAGGGGCGCGCGTGAATATGCCGACAAAAAGGGGCATCTCCTTTCAAACGTCCAAGGAAGCCCGAGTCCGAGCGCCAATGATACCGTAGGTGCAGTGGCTAAGGACAAAGATGGAAACATTGCAGTTGCATCCTCCACAGGGGGTTGCAGTGGTCGCCCGGTAGGTAGAGTGGGAGATACTCCAATGTGGGGTTCTGGACTTTGGTGTGAAGAGGACGTAGCAATTGCAGCTACAGGAATCGGAGAGGAGATTATGCTGAAGATGCTGTGCCATAGAGTGGCTCAAAGATATCATCACAATGGAGATCTAGATGAAGCGATGAATTGGGGTTTGAATTTGTTTGAATCTGATGTTGAAGTGGGTTTGATCGCAATCGCAGGAGATGCCGTAATGGGTTTAGCAAATACGGAAATGCCTTGGAAGAGTTATACTTGACAATGCATATTTTTCTAGGTTCACGAAGGGATATGTTTTCAACGCGTCCCATAATGGAGCATCATGGGTGAGGTACAACTGGACTCAGCACAATTTGCAAGGCGGCTGGGAATAATCACTAATTTCTGCGTATTACTTACCCTTCTGATATTTGCTGCCATTATGCTGGAAGATGTACTCAAGCCATTTATTATCGCCTTGGGAGTATATTTCATCCTGAAACCGGGTGCTGATGCGCTCAATAAGACTGGTTTCAATCTCTATCTTTCATATTTCACAGTCTTGATGATGTTCCTCCTGTTACTGGTAAGCAGTGCTTACTATTCATATTCTCAAATCGATGATTTGATGGAAGATGAAGACAAAATGGCGGAATACAATTCCAATCTAGAGAAAAGATACATCGATCTCAAGGACTCCGCCTTGTTCGGCTCATTCTTTGCAAGCGATGAAGGGAATATGTCTGTCAAAGATCACCTGATCACCTTTGGTTTGATTGAAGAAGGGGGCGAGGTAAGCGATCTCTTCGGGGCAGTATTGTCGTTCATAGGAGGTCTTGGTACAACTTCAATTACGGTACTATTCTTCTTGATGTTCATAATCTTCGAAGCGGGTCTTCTACCTGGAAGAATATCGGCTGCTTATCCGGGCGAAGCGAATGAAAAAATCAAGGATGTACGTGCGGACATTGAGGAGAGTATCAATGTCTACATCATTGTGAAAACAGGTGTTGGGGTAGGAACTGCTTCAATAGCAGGTATCATTCTATTCATATTCGGAATTGACCTGTGGTTCTTGTGGGCTCTATTGACCTTCATCCTCAATTATGTTCCTTATATCGGTTCATTGGTTGCCAGCGTTCCTCCATTATTACTTGGTTTCATTATGCTGGAACCAGGTACTGTCATATTCATGGGTATTCTATTGATTGTTAATCAACAGATATGGGGTAATATCATCGAAACTAAGTGGTGTGGTAGTAAACTAGACATCAGTCCAGTATTGTTGTTGATAGTAGCAGCCTTTGGTTTCTGGCTTTGGGGAATAATCGGAATGGTTCTTTCTGTTCCATTCGTGGTCATCTTCAAGATCATCCTTGAGAATATTGAACCAACACGTCCGATTGCAATTCTGATGTCTGAACGGGCCCCCGATTTGATGGAGGCTTACAAGGAGGCATTGGCGGACGGCGTGTTGACCAGCGCAGAAATCTCTCATCTGGCGAAGATTCAGCAGAAGATGGGCTTCACCGATGATACAATGGACAAAGTGGCAGGATTGGCTGCAATCAACCACGCCATCGAGAGAGGTAGCGTTACTGAGGATGAGAAGAACTTGGTGGTAAGAGCTGCTGAAATGGTTCTAGGAAGTCGTCATTTGAAGATGCTCAAGACTTCTCTCAAGGCAGGAGTGATTGACGAGCATGCTATGGAAGCAGTCCAATTGATGATCGCTAGACTTTCACCAGATGAAGAGGAATAGAATTCAGCCTAGTCTTTCGAACAGCAGTACCAATGGGTCTCCGAATAGAATCAGTGGAACCAATGCTGGGAAGAGCATGGTAATGAGTGGGAATTTGAGACTGACCCAAGCAGAATCTCTACCTTGTTCCTCTAAATCTTTGATTTGTTGACTCAGTTGTTCCGCATCTGGAGTTCTGCGCGGGGGCCGAGTACTACTCGCAACTGTTGTGCTACCATCTGGACTTTGAACCACCTTGTCCAATAGCCAAACGTGTTTATGGGGAATTTCTGTCAATGGCATACGGATAGAATGCCAAGCCATCCGCAAGTCCTTCATGCCTTTCATATCCCCGCGTTTTATGTTTATGGCTAACAGAATGAATGGCAAAATGAGGAACGATAGTCCTCCCCAAATGAACAGAGAAATCACTGGAGGTGATCGGATTCCACCTGAACTGAACTCCCAGATTGGCTCCAGCGTGTACCACGAAGGAATCAGCATTGCTACCCACATCATGGCTTTTGCATCCGCACCACCATGTAACAAGCGCATTCGCCATGCGAATTCGAATAA
>DAWL01000065.1 GCA_002505935.1 Euryarchaeota archaeon UBA226
AAACGGTAAGTGGGCTAAGTATTCTCTAGAAGACGGCAAGTTGGTTCGTAAAGGAGAATTTTGTCCCAAGTGTAAGGACGGAGTATTCATGGCGATTCATTCGGATCGCAAATCATGTGGAAGATGTGGGCACACTGTGCCAAATGAAGTCAGTGAGTAGGACTTAGAAGTCGCACCAGCGGCCAGTATTCTCCAGTACTTTCCAGCCGGTTGGATGTTTCAGCAGTTGCACGCATAGTTCATCACGTTCCAAACGTTTCAATTCGGTATCGTTCCAAATTAGATTCTCTCGCCAGCCACAGATTCTCCAACCCGTGGCCTCTTCATCCCAGAGGGCGGCACTTATCGGCCCGCCAACGTCTATTGTAACCGGTTCACCCCCAAGTTGCTTCAGTCTGACTAGATGGCCGCGATTACTGCTCAGTAACCAACCAGATTCGGGTGAGTAATAGGTGCCAATAATACTCGCAGGTACCTCCATTATTCCCATTTCAATGATCCTTCCATCAGTTCCGGATAGTCTAGCCCATCCTCCTCCTCTAGACCATACCACGAGATCTCCTCCAACATTGTGCAAGCCACAGACTTCTTGGCCCCTCGGGAGTTCTTTCAATTCGGACCAATTCAATTCTCCAACGCGCCAATATTCCTCGGCATCCGTGCTTAAGCAGTAGATTCCTCTTTTCCATAGAACGAATGCTATTCTTCCGTCAAGTTCGCACAACCCGAGTGGTTCAGCATCGAGAATTCGAGACCATTTGGCGCCTGCAACTTCGACAGGGGGTGGGCGGTTGGGGCTGGGTTGCATAGCGGCCCTAACCTCCGATTTGTGTGCACCTTGGGAGAATTCTACTGAGAGGTCAAGACTGGCCATGCGGGCTGCAAGGATGTCATGTTCAACCCAGAACCCCATCAGGCAGCCTTCGATAATCATGCTACGCGACACGGGAGCAGGAAATGGTCGCTTGGCTTCGCTGATGGGCTCAAGTTTGTCAAAATCGACCCATTGTAGTTCACCATCGATGCCGATAAGCAGGATTCTCTCACCATCCACAACGTGTGCATCCGATGCGGGTAACGTCGCCCCCCCTCCCGTCATGAACATCCCCGCGCTGAACATATACATTGGATTGCCTGCGAAACGATATGGGCCAGGACCTTACGGCTTTGGATATGCAGGCCGATGGAATCAAGCTGATTATTGTCAGCATTCCGGATGTTGCCTCATTGATTCAGGGAGAGGCTTTGCTTGATTTGGGAGATTGGCAGGATGGAATGGAAGTTGAAGGTTGTCGCACTCATTCATTTTCGGATGCGCGAATTTGGTGGCTAGATTCCGGCCTTTTGTGGGAGGACCATTTGGATGCTCGATGGACTTCTGCAACAGGCGAAAAGGTATGTGAAGTCATTTTCCCAAGCAGACATTCTGCTGCATCCGGACAACCGAGTTTGACCGTTCATCCTGTAGGAATCCCACATATTGGTGAAGAAGATGAGATCCCATTTGGCGGTAAGCCAGCATCTTGCCCGCCTCCGAATCCGCGCCTTGCCAGTTGGTATAGGGAGATACTCAAATGTGGCAGATCTAGTGAACTTTCCGAAGAGTTCTCTTTCACTTTGGAAGTGACCCATCATGGCCCGTGGCTTGAAACTCCTAGTTTGTTTATCGAGATAGGGTCAACACCAGAACATTGGCCTAGAAGGGATGCTGCAAAGATACTTGCAGAAATCATTTGGCAAGGTTTAGGATTGGACGGGGGTGGTGGCATTGGCACTTGGGACCAGCACAAACATTGCAAGGTTGCAGTTGGAATTGGGGGTGGACACTATGCTCCATTCATCGGTAGACTTGCGGCCCATGAGGGGATATGGTTAGGACACATGGTAGGGGGTCATTCCTTGCCAATGGATAAGCCAGAAGATGAGTCATGGGATCCTTTGACTGGAGAGTTACCCGCTGGCAATTGGAGACAAGCGATCAATTCCGCAATCGAATCAACGCGTCTTGCATTCCCTAAAGGAGAAATTTGGGCTTACATGGACCGTAAGTCGTTCAAGGGCTGGCAAAGGCAGTCAATCAAGAGACATCTGCAGGACATTGGTATCCCTCTAGGTCGCACTAGAGACTTCATCTTGGAGTGAATCGTCATTGGAAACCGTCAATAATCGCCAAAGGAAGCGGTTAACGGAAGACATGTCTAGACTATTCGGACGCATGGTCGTCGCGATGATGCCCATCATGCCGCGATTTGTCGTGCGTTGGATATCGCGTAGATACGTCGCAGGCGTAGATATGGAGTCAGCGTTGCGGGTAATGAGAAAGCTCGAGTCGCAGAATGCATGTTTCACGATTGACGTTTTAGGGGAGGAGATTACCAGTATCGAAGAGGCAGATTATTTCATCGAAGAGTACGAACGTCTCCTCAAGATGATTGTCAAGGAGAAATTGGATGCTAATATTTCAATCAAGCCCACAGCGTTTGGTTTGTTAATCGACCGAGATAAAGGATTGGCAAATATTGAGAAATTGTTACGGGAGGCAGCAAAACATGAGATTTTTGTGCGTCTTGATATGGAAGATCATCGAGTGACAGATGATACAATCGAAGTTTGCTTGGCCATGCACGAAAAGGGTTTAGAGAATATTGGAGTAGTGCTTCAAGCGCGTTTGTTCAGGACTAATGCTGACATTGAGAACATCTGTTCAATATTGGGTCCTGGGGCCGATTTCCGTATCTGTAAGGGAATATACCTCGAGCCATCTGAGATAGCGCATACTCAATACAAGGAGATAGTTGATGCTAGCAATGAGGCGATTGACAAGATGTTGGATGGCTCCTCCTATGTTGCAATTGCCAGCCATGACCTCCCCGTCATAGACCATGCACTCGCTGCTTTGGAAGAGAGGAAGATGGGTCCGGGAGTCGATGACCCGCGCCCTGCTGCACCACCGCCTCGCAAAGGCAAGGGAGAAGGTTACGAGTTCCAGATGTTGTTAGGAGTGAGGGGAGACGTGCGTCGTAGGTTGGCTTCCCAAGGTCATAGAACAAGAGTCTACATTCCTTATGGAGAGCAATGGTATGAGTATTCAATGCGGCGATTAAGAGAGAATCCAACCGTTGCTTGGCATGTGACCAAGGCCATGTTGATGCCGTGGACAAACAAACGCTGATCAACGGCGTTTTCGATTCTTAGGCTGTTCCGGTTTCACGGGGTTTGGATTGTAGCCAAGTTTTCCTTCTTGCCACGCCCTACGTCTTTCTTGTTCAGTTCGGGGAACAAATTCGTCTTCCGAAGGTGGCTCATGCAAGTACATCCGCTTGATTTCTCTAGCCTCCATGGTGCCATTCAATGTTCTACCCGTTCCTGAATGTAAGGCTCTGATTCTCCACTTTTCGCCTTCATGGTGCATGATTGTGCCGGTGCTGAACATTTTATCTCCTGGAACAATAATGACATCTGCTTCAGAGTCATCTCCACGGGTCATTGTCAGTTTTACCCTCACCAAATCACTGCGAAGAGCGGTAACTCTTGCAATACGGTCAACGCCTCGTTTGTAACGGGGTTTACCCTCCAAATCTTCTATTCTACTGACTCGCCATTCGGCTTCATCATGCTCAAAAACATCTCCTTCGGTAAGGATTTCATCTGCATCCAGATCTAGATGGACCACTCTACTTTCTGGCCCTTCTGTCAACATGAATGGAATGGTTCTTGCTGGAGGAGTTCGGAATTCAACCGTGTGAACCTTGCCACACTCATCACACTTTAGCAGGAAATCAACACCGTTGCCCCGTGGGCGTTCGCGAAGAACCGAGTGACCGCAGTCTTCGCCACAACCAGGGCAATTAACCACATTTTCGATGACTTCATCATCATCATTTTGGGCCAGATTCGCCATGTTCCTCAAACAAGCGGCGAGCGTCCCCTTCTTAAGGCGATGCTGAGTATTGGTGTCAATGACTTGAAATCCCAGTCGCATGGAGAGGTGGGCATGGAAGATACAGCCACCATCAGCCAGGATGAAGCGATGGCGGCATTGTTAGCCAGAAATCCTGCCCAACCGCGAGACGAACCAGAGGTGGCAACCAACATTGGAGTGCAGTTGAAGCACATGGAGTTGCAATCTCCATCCCTGTCGATTCGTAGAAGAATCAGGGATATCAGTGCGCGATTACAACCTACTAGCGTCATTGAAGTTGGAGCGGGAATAGGGCATCTATCATCTTGGCTTCTGGACCTTTGGCAAAGAGAAGATCAACGTCCCTCCTCGTATGAGTTGGTGGAAGCAGGTCCTAAGTTCGGTGTAATACTCAAGCGACTCTTGCAACGATACTCCGAGGTTGCTGGTGCTAGAGTGGTAGTTGGAAAATTCGAACAGTTGGCTGCTGAAGCCGTTGCTTGGAATGCCGCCTCTTCGAGCATCAGTACCCAGTCTGCAGAGGCCTCTTTGGGAGATGCTCCATTGCACCTTCCTGCTGACCTTGTAATTGTCGATGTGGGGGAAAGTGGTCAGTCGAATTGTATCAGAGCAGCATTACCATTGCTCAATGATAATGGTTGGTTATTGACAATCGAACCAGAGGTTCCTTCGGAAGATGAAACAGATCAAGACAAGATAGAGGCTTTCCAAGAGTGGATCGACCTCGTGAAAGAAGTTTCACAGAATCGTCGCATGGCTTTCCAACCCTTGACTGGGGGCACCATCGTTGCCATAGGTAACTAGTTTGTAGATACAGAATCTAGCAAGCTTCCTATTTGCAATAATCCGTATCCATAGTGGTCGTCATGACCATCCTGTCCTTCTCTTGGATGGGATGATCCCTTCAACCACTCTTTGACGTTCTCTACTGCACTTTGCCCTCCCGAATCTCCATCATGTTTTAGTTCGGGATTGGCTTCAAGTAACAGTGCTAGACTTGCAGAAACATAGGCCGTGGAAATACTTGTTCCACTAGAATATCCATATTTGTCATCGAGTATCAATACTGGAATTGATTCTCCTGGAGCAACCAATTCTGGTTTCTTGTCTGGGTCGTTGCGTGGCAATAGAACAGGCCACAGATTTCCATTGTTATCACCACGCGAGGATTTTGCCCATAGATTTCCATTCTTGTCAACAGCCCCGACGCAAATCACGTCCTCTTCCCCTCCGGGTGAATGAACATCGCTATCATTCGTTTGATCGCCATCATTTCCGGCTGCAGCAACTACGTAGACTCCATTGCTGATAGCATCTCTTGCTGCAGAAGATGAGGATGAACCCTCAAATGCAGAAGGAATAATTCCGGGTGCGCCCCCAAGTGATAATGAGATGACATCTGAGTCTTGCTGTACACACCAATCGATAGCGTCAGCGACGATTTCATCACTACCCGAACCATTTTCTGACAATGCTTTGGCAACATATAGGTCGACATTAGGGGAGATACTACGCAGTCCACCTCCAGCGACCATAATCCCTGCCATCGCAGTTCCATGTCCCTGATCATCGTATGGCAAAGTTTCAGAGGAGATGAAATCTCTCCAACCTTTCAATTCAACATCCCTCAAGGCTTCATGGCTCATGTCTATGCCTGTGTCGACGATACACATCGCTACTCCATTTCCACTCAATTCGCCAGCAGCATCGAGTTGAATCAATTGCGAGAATGCGGCTTGGTCGGCGAGCAATTTCCCACTTGGGCCTGATAGAACAGTATCATCGAGCCAGTTCTTGATAGTGACATAAGCAATTCCTCCAGCAATGATGACAACTATTGCCATTAGCCAACTGAACAGCATTCGCAGGCTGGCTAGATCTTCTTCCAGTTGATTCGTAGCAACTACCGGTGGCATCTCCTCATTTACTTCGGCAATCATGGCATCCTCGGACACAATCTTCACCTCAGAACAGGACTGAATGTAGTTCCTGCATTGTTTCAACCATTGTATTTATCTCGTCCTCAGTATTATAGAAATAACATGAAGCCCGAAGACTTCCATCTTCAATTCCTCGACTGCGAAACCACGAGTGAACACAGTGCATACCGCTACGTACCATGATGTTTGCACTCTCGTCGAGAACGATGGCCAACTCATGTGCTTCAAATCCATCGAGCAACATTGAGCATATACCTCCGCGCAATTTAGCATCTTCAGGACCGATAATGGAAATTCCTTGCAAATCTTTCACTCCATTTGTCAAAATGCCATTTAGTTTTGTTTCGTGTTCATGTATTCTTTGCATGCCCACCTTCTCTAGGTAGTCGATGGCCGCTCCAGCTCCGATGATACCTGCATAATTGCTCAATCCTCCTTCAAAGCGGTGCGGTATTCCCGCCCATTCAAGGTCCTCGTATTCCGACCATTTTACCGTCTCTCCACCTGCTGAAAGCGTTCTCATATCCTGCAGAAGTTCCTCCTTTCCCCAAAGTATGCCCACTCCCGAAGGGCCCAACATTTTGTGTACGCTGAATGCCATGAAATCGATGTCCATTCGCTGTACGTCAAGTGGCATATGAGGTGCTGATTGTGCGGCGTCTACCATCATCATTGCACCATGATCGTGTGCTACTGATGCTATCTCCTTAATCGGGTATTCTACGCCATCGAGGTTACCCACTTGTGGCATTGAAACTAAGCGCAGTCTGCCCCCTGCGTCAGCGCATGCAGCCTCAAAGGCCTCCATGTCGAAAAGATTGTTCGGCAATGAAGTTACTACGCGATGGTCTATCCCTTGTTCTCGTTCCAATTGTAACCACGGAATCAGATTGCTGTTGTGTTCTCTGTCGCTGGTTAAGACGATGTCTCTTTCTTGCCAAGAAAGTCCCTTCGCAACTTGATTCAAAGAATTGGTAGTGTTTTGAGTAAAGATGACTTGTTCAGCACTTGGAGAATTAATGAAACTCGCCATTTTTCTGCGACTGTCCGCCATTTTTTGTGACACCTGATTCGCATATCTGTGAATGCTACGTCCTCCGCAACTAGGGTGTTTTGAATAGTAAGTCCCAACAGCATCAATCACAGATTGCGGCCTGAGAGTCATGCATGCATTGTCAAGATAGATTGGCGCATCGTCCGCACTCAAGGTGGGGAAGTTTTCTCGGAGGCTTTTGAGTTCAGGCATCACCATGCCTCCGAGTCTTCTAGATAATCTAAGACTGGGGCATTGATTCCACATTCAGTGCAGGTGTGTCGATTCAGTATGCGAGCCTTGCATAGTTCGCACTTGCCGTTTGCCTTGCCTTTGCCCTCGCACCCTTGTTTGGAACATGCGATAACGGGTTCACCTTCTGCGGTTCTATCGATAGGGGCTTGTGCTCCACATTCCGGACACTTCCCTTCACTGGTCTCTACCTTTCTGGGTGCTGCACTTGCTTTCTGTGCTTCGAGGTCAGCGATGGCTTCCCTCGCTCTGCGCGACAATACCCGTGTGGTTCCAGCTCCTAACATCAATTGCGGGAACCATAGAAGATGCATCAATCCGAAAACAGAAAGGCATCCAAAAATCACGTAGACGAACATTAGCATAGGCATAGAAAGACTCCTGTCGGCAACGTAGTGTACTCCTGACCAAGAACCTAGGGTTATTGAAATGGTCCAAAGTACTAGGATGAAAGTCCATCCAGCAAGACTGTGTTCTTTCATCGCTTCTTCCATTTTCCTCTTGTCTGGGTCCGCATGAGTCTCTTCCACGTGTTGATCTCGCGTTTCTTGTACTGCTTTCCAGAAGATATAGATGACGAAAATCATCACCAAGAAGGTGACAATTCCGCCCAACATGTCTCCTTCTAATGCAAAGGGAAAGTCAGGAGATTCTGTGTGGAAGAGAATCATTGCCATCATGACAGAAATCCAAGCGAATACTAGACTGACCGAATGGCCTTTCATGATTGGATAAAGGTTCCAAAGTTCAAACATGAACCAGACCCACAAGCCAAGAGATGTAATCATCATGAAGAATCCAGAACCATCGATGGACCTAATTCCCGGTAGACCAACGACCATCGCATCTCCTCCAGACCATGTCTCTGGAGATAAGGCACCGATGAGGAAGGCTGCAAGCCCAATCAGTAACGTGCGCAGATGAGCAATACCCCAAGTCATTCGTAGCAGACGCGCATGGAAGATTAATTCCTGCTGGATGTTATCCACAGCCTGCATGCTGGGGTGTAGATCAGTAGTGCGAAAGCGTGGTTCAACATCGGATAGACGAATAAGCCCAACACCCTTCTCCTGCACCGCCGGCTGCTCCGCCTCGGCTGAAGATGACTCACTCATCGGTGACAGGGTGTAGCCATCCGAACATGAAGGATTCCCTGTTTCGGATTGCCTCATGCCTATTCATTCACATTCTGTATTTGTACCGAGGAACACTGCAAATTCCATTTTGGCTCTTCAGAATCAGCATCATCAATGAATACTGAAACTTCTCTCAGTAATCTCGGAATATCGATTGACCAAAGGTTGTCGAATTTCACATCATCAGGAGTGCCGAGTTTCTCGGTCAATTTCGTCCACATACTCAGGCACCCTCTCTTCTTCATGCGCTCATATTGAAACATCAATGCAGTGGTTTGAATCAAGCCTTGAATCCCTAGGACATAGTCCAAGTCCACATTTCTCGACTTGAGTGACTTCCACAGTTCTTCCCAATCTTCGTGAGCGTGCCAGTAGCGACTGTTATTGAATTCTGCAATGCCCCCCTCAAGCCAAGCTTGCTCATCTTGTGAGAGGTTACATCCTGTCATTGTAATGCCCACAGGCCATGTAGTATTGGGGATTACGATTATGCCTATCAATTGGGATTACTTCATCAACGTCCAAACTATTGGCATCGAGACCATTGTTAATCCCAGCCAGAAATAGAGCATTTGGTTGAATAGGTACGATTTGGGGGCCTCTTCTTTGCTCATCCATCCTTTCCCTTTGACATGGGTGCCCTCATTCTGCCAACAATATGCAGCATAGGCAAGCAAGAGTAATCCTACTATGGGCCAATAAAAACTCTCGTACATCAATATCTACCAAGAAGCGATTGGTAATCAGTTTGACTGTATTTGTTCTAGAAATTTCTTTTCGTTGTAGACTCCCTCCAATACCCACGCGTAAAGTGTGTGTCGATTGGGTAGGGTTGTATATGGCCCATAGAAAGCCCATTCGTTCACCAAAACTGAGCACATGGGTTTTATCAGCTAGCGTCTGCAAAGACCCACTGCAAGCCCTTGTATGCACGAAAAACTCTTCTTCATTGAGTATTGATTCTACATCTAATAGACAAAAGATTACAATCTCTTCAATAGTGCAAATATCATGGGGAAACGTGGAGTCCTTGTGATGAATATCGGCACACCGGATGAGCCGACCACTAAATCTGTTCGAACTTATCTTCGAGAATTTCTTCTCGATCCTGACGTCATCGATATTCCTGCGCCACTTCGCCACTTACTGGTTCGAGGAATCATTCTGCGTACCCGTCCTCAAAAAGTCGCACCTCGGTATGAAAGTATTTGGATGGAAGAAGGATCGCCGCTTCGAGTCTATACTCAACGAATGACGAAAGCCCTTGAAGCGAGTATGGATGAGATCCAATGTGAAGTTGGAATGCGTTATGGGAACCCGAGTATTCGCTCAGGATTAGAGAAATTGAAAGAGGCAGGTGTTGACGAATTGTTACTTGCTCCAATGTTCCCTCATCATGCTCAAGCCACAACCGGCTCTTCGCTGAATCACGCATACAAGCAACTGAAGTCAATGGATTGGAAACCCGCAATTATTGAAATGTCTCATTTTCCATCTGAACCTGAATTTATTGAGCCTTTGGCAAATTCAATACGGCCATACTTGGAAGAGGGGACACATCTGTTATTTTCTTA
>DAWL01000014.1 GCA_002505935.1 Euryarchaeota archaeon UBA226
TGGCTTACCGGAATTGATTCACCTGAGCATATGAACACCTTGCCGGTATCTGTACCGGAATTGATCAAAGCCAAGGTGGTCACTTACTTCTTGACCACTACATGGATCAGCGTATTGTTCCTGATGTTGATGGCATGGAAACTTGAGGCTTGGACGATGTTGCCAGTCGCATTGATAGTCATGATTGCGAACAGTATCTACATCGTTTGTTTGACAGCATTCCTGATGGGTTTGCGCCCAAATAAAGCTATTTTTGATGCATCGATTATGTTGTGGTTCTGGATCGGAACAGTGTTACCGCTTCTCGTGCTATTCCTTCTGTCATTTACACAGGGAGATACCGCGTTTTACGATAATTGGTATCAACAGGTATCCCAGAATGGTTTCAATGCCGAGGCCGTAGCATTTGATGATGACAGAATGCAAAGTGGCTTTACGGGAATTCTGACAATCTCTGTATTGTTGATTGCAGGCGGATGGTTCCTCCTCAAGTTGTTGGACCGCAAGTGGAAACATGCTCCATTCAACAATTGAGCCGGTTGATTGATTGACCAAAGGTGGTAGGAGCATACATGGCGCTGGTGGTTGCGGTGGTTGGGATGCCCGGCTGTGGCAAGGGTGAATTGGCTGCAGTAGTATCTGCGGCTGGTCTTCCGGTGTTCTCCATGGGTGACATGATTAGAGCAGAAGTCGAATCACGAGGCCTTGAGGGTGACCCCATGGTCTTTGGAAGAGTCGCTCAGGAACTCAGAGATGAATTCGGTTACGGAGTTCTTGCTGAACGCTTGGCACCCTTGGTTGATGCTGCAACGAAAGAACATCCTCTAGTACTGATAGAAGGTATGCGAGGAACGGACGAAAGGGATGTATTCCTTGAACACTGGACAGATGGGTTCCGAGTTGTTGCTATCGTTGCGGATGCAGACGTCAGGTTCCGCAGAATATCTTCACGCGGGCGCGCCGAAGACGGGGATAGATTGTCGTTTGACGCACGGGATCAGAGAGAATCAACATGGGGCGTCAGTGAATTGATGGTTTTGGCCGATTGGACATTGGATAATTCCTCAGACCTCGATACATTCAAGAATGTCTCAGAGACTTGGTTGAAAACCGTGCTTCCGAGTGACTGAAGGCCCGATTGATGGGCATTTTCGACCTTGAAGAGCAACCAAAGGTTATAGTGGGTTTGAAGTCGTGGTCATCCCTGCCTACGGCAGGGGTCAACCTCTATGGCGAGAAAGAAGGGAGGAAAAAGAGGCGGTCGTCGTGGCCGTGGTGGTAAGCAACAGGCAGCGTATGATGAGTTGGACAAATACCCCGTCATGCCTCCACATGCTTTCGCTAGAATCGTCCGCGACAGGCGAACTTTGAACATCATCTACCAAATCATTGAGCCTCCTCTAAACAAGAAGGAACAAGAGACTCGCGACGAATTGATGGACATATTCATCAAGAGCCTGACCGCAAATATCGAAGATATAGACGCAGACCCTTCTGCATATCTCAGAACAGCTATGGACAAGATCATCAAATCATATGGAATGAAGGTCAACAAGAAATCCAAGTCCAAGATTTTCTATTATCTTCGACGAGACATGATTGGCTATGGTAAGATGGACGTACTGATGAATGACCCTAACGTAGAGGACGTTTCTCTAGATGGTACCGCAGTTCCAATATTCGCATATCATCGTAAGTTTGAGTCTGTGGAGACTACTTGTCTATGGGAAACCGATGATGAGTTGGAATCATACGTTATCAAATTGGCTCAGCGTTGTGGAAAACACATTTCTGTTGCTGACCCATTGCTTGATGCTACTCTTATGGATGGTTCTAGAATCGTCATGAAATTGGGACATGAAATTTCTACGCGCGGTTCGGCATTTTGTATTCGACGTTTCAAGGAGGACCCGTTCTCACCGTGTGACATCGTTGCTTTCCGCACTATGTCCTCATTGATGGTTGCATATCTTTGGATCGCCTTCCAGAATGAAGTGCCGATGCTATTCGTCGGTGGTACAGCTTCTGGTAAGACCACCACTCTCAACGCAATGTGCATTTTCATACCTTGGCAGATGAAGATTGTCAGTATCGAATCTACCAGAGAGGTGAACATACCTCAACCGAACTGGGTTCCGGGCCTTACTCGGCAAGGATTCGGAGGAGAGTCCAGCGAAGGAGAGATTGGAGAGTTCGAATTACTCAAGGCAGCGCTTCGTGAACGGCCGGAATACATCATTGTCGGTGAGATTCGTGGTGCAGAAGCATATGTTCTGTTCCAAGCGATGGCTACTGGTCACTGTGCATACTCAACTGTGCACGCTGACTCCGTACCTTCTTTGGTACACAGATTGGAGAACAAACCAATCGATATTCCAAGAGTTCTATTGCCCGCTCTGGAGGCTTGTTCTATTCAGATTCAGACCAGAATCAACGGTCAACGTGTACGAAGGACCAAACAGGTAGTCGAAATTGTCGGTATCGACCCTAATTCGATGGAGATAATCACTAATGAAGTATTCAGATGGGATCCTGCTACTGACGATTTCGTATTCAGCGGCAAGTCCTATGTCCTAGAGAAAATCATGGTTAAAATCAACTTCAGTCAAGATGAGATGAGGAGAGAATTGAGGACTCGTAAGAGAATCCTTGAATGGATGGTACTGAATGATATCCGGAAGTCCGATCAGGTGTCGCAAATCGTCACAGAATATTACGTGAGGCCAAATGAGATTCTTGCTCGGGTAGATGGACTGAGATAATCTTGGGAAGGGTGCTTGCATGGAGTTGACGGCCTGGCAGAAAATCTGTCACCGCCTGATTGGTAAGTTAGTCAAGAAGAGGGCGCGAAAAGACAAGGAGTTGTGCAAGACCCTTGAACAGGGCGCATACCCCCTGATGGTCGAGGTATATTTGGCTACGAATATCATGACCAGTCTTGCTGTGTTTTTGATATGTCTTGGAGTAATTACAATCGTTTTCTTCCCGGCTATTGGGGCGATTGCATTGTATGAGAATATCCAAGATCCCGATACTGAAACACCGTGTAAGATTTGGGAATATTGGAATCCAGAAAAGGTGGAAAAGAATTGGGATCAGCCAGGCAAGGGTTGTCCAGATTACAGGACTTTGGAGGTCCCCATGTTCGTCAAAATACTGATTCCAATATTGTTCGGAGCAATTATCCCATACTTTGCTTACAAATACTTCAAAGGAACAGCGAAACGTTTGGCCAAACAAAGGGCCATGAAACTGGAAAAATATCTGCCATATGCTGCGTCGTATACTGCAGCGATGTCAGCAGCCAATGCAACTCCGGCCAAGATTTTCCGTTCATTGGCACTTAACGAAGATATCTATGGGGACATCGCTTACGATTCAGCGATGATTTACAGAGATATCAATCTGCTAGGTTATGACCTTCTATCGGCTATCAAACTCTCTGTAGATAGAGCCGCCTCACCTTGGTTGACTGAGTTCTTCCAAGGTATGGTTGGAACTTTGACTTCGGGAGGTAACCTGAAGTTGTATTTCTTGAATCGGGCCGAGCATTACATGCGTGAGAATAGAACACGGTTGGGGGTCTTCCTAGAGACTTTGGCTATGTTGGCGGAATCATATGTTGTGGTTGCTGTGGCGATGCCGCTCTTCTTGATCGTCATGCTGGTCATCATGTTCTGGGTATCCGGTTCCGGTTCGCAGATGAGCGAAGGTTTCCTTTACACAGTCATTATGGGAGTAATTCCAGCAATACACGTTGCCTATGCCTTGTTGGTATGGACGATGAGTGAAGAGCAGAAAATGTAGGGGGTGAGAGAATGGCGCGTAAGAAGGACAAGCTCAAGGTCGATCTCGAACTTCCAAAGAACGACACAACTCTGACCAAGTTGTACATCATTCTCGGAATTGGAATGATTACAGGGATGTCGAGTATGGGATTCTGGTTCATCAATTCTCCATTCCTTCCTACCCCAAATGGGCAGCCAATGTTTGTGAATATCGCATGTGGATGGGATCCTACATTCCAACCTGATCTCGATGCCAACGAATCTTGTGACTTGATGAAGGATGAACCTCACACTTCTGTGTTTGAAGGTCCCAAGCCGTGGACAAAGGTTCTGGCTGAGGGGCAGAGGTTCACTGCTCCGGGGTTATTAGTCGAGGAACGGGGGAATTACACGGGGGAACTGTTACAGAAATTTACCCTCCAATGTGAAGCGGTTGCAGATGTTGAAATTCCGTATAAGCTACAGCTTTGGGATTCGGAAAAGAACGTCCTAGCAGAGGAGAAAAAATTAGCAAATCGCGGTGATTGTGGTCTTACTCATGAACATGTTGAACCGGGTGAAGAATATTCATTCGTACTATATTCTGAAGATGTTGGCGGAGAGAAGATTCGTGAATTCACATATTCGCTACATATCGAAGTTTACGATGGAATTCCTGAGAATATGAATAACAAATCTTTGTGGATTGGACCAGAGGTGGACCTCGGAATAACATCATTTAGGCCTACAATGTTCCTCAATTTCTTTGGCTTAGGAATCTTCCTTGCCTTCTTCCCAGCCTCATATTATTGGGATGGGGTGAAAAACAGAGTCAATTCGATGGAGGAGAAATTCCCTGATTTCCTCAGAGATATGGCGGAATATTGGAAGGGTGGATTGTCGATGAACGTTGCAGTTCAAACGTTAGCCAGTTCTGAATATGGTGCTTTGAATAGTGAAGTCAAGAAGATGGCAGA
Organism: Euryarchaeota archaeon UBA226; assembly: GCA_002505935.1. Lineage (GTDB taxonomy): Archaea > Thermoplasmatota > Poseidoniia > Poseidoniales > Poseidoniaceae > UBA226. Next base: position 4,745 of record DAWL01000014.1, read on the forward strand.
TCAATTATCGTGGGGCGTAGCCTTCGGTGACGTTATCGATCTATTTGCCAACAGGGTCGGTACTCCATTGGTTCGCCGTGCCATTTCACTTATCGGAGAGGCGAACAAAGCCGGTGGTAAGATTTCGGATATTCTTGTGACCGCAGCAAATGATAGTAGAGAAATCAAGTTCTTGGAAGGAGAGAGAAAACGTGCTATCTCATCCTACATCGCAGTAATTTGGGTTTCTTACATGGTTTTCTTGGGGGTTATTGTTGTTCTAGGTAAAGTCTTCATTCCCGCGATTGCCAGTTCTAATTCAGGTGAGGCAGAAGAGGGTGAAGAAGGCGGCGGTGACGGTTCTGCACAATTAGGTAACATGGAGATTCGGGCCATCGATCCATTGTTCTTCTTGATGGTCTTCTATTACGGGGTAACTCTGCAGGCGGTCGGTAACGGAGCCATGGCAGGATTGATGGCAACGGGGAGATTTAGTTCAGGGATGAAACACGCGGGGATGATGATTGTACTCGCTTTATTGGGATTCAATTTCGTGGTATTCTCTCCGGACCTGATAGGAGTACAACCTCCTGAGGAAATCGATGTCAGAGCAGGAACTTTCCAGCCTACTTCGGCTATTTCAAATACCGTGCCAATTGCCAGCAATTTGATGTTATTACCAGCAAACCCTACTACTACTGATGATATTGAGGCTACATATGCCTACTTCGATCAAGAAGGTCATGGGGAATCAGGGACACAAATCCGTTGGTTCCTGAATGGTGCTGAACAACCGTCATGGAGCGGTATGAGTACCATTCCATCCACTATGACCGATGAAGGAGATGAGATTTATTTCACCGTCATACCAAGTGATGGAATCGGATTTGGTTCCATAGTCAGTCTCATTGACGGTGGCGGAGCGGTCACGGTGTCAGCATGAGGGGCTCGACCAGATTCGATGATGAAGGGCAAATCCATGTCCTTGAGATGTTGACATTGTTTTGGCTTTTCTTCATGTCTGCAATATTCATCCTAAGAATTGAGGTTCCGGACCCACCTTCAATCGCTGTTGATGCAACTCTAGAATTATCTGGCGAGGATGCATTGCGAATGGCTAGAGCAGAAGTTAGTAACAATTCTTCATTCGATTCCCTGTTACACGAACATCTACAGAACCGAAATCTAGATTCAGCCTGCGATTTGATTCTTGAAGGACTTGAAGCAACGGTTGATGGAAGGTGTTGGTTAGCGATGGACGGGTCTGCCTCGCAGGTCTACGGGTCTTCTACTTCGCCAATAGGTCGAACTGAAACGGTTCACTCAATGCTTCAACAGGAGTCACACCTTTGGACAATCTCGTTGGATATCTGGTATAGAGGAGGTGGAATTTGATGCGAAAGAGTGCTTTGGAGAGAAGGGACCCTCACTCATCAGAATCCGCTCAGATGTTGTTGGCAGCAGGTATGGTTTTGTTGATGTCTTTGTTGTCGATGGCTGTATACGGTGTGAAATTAGCAGGCCTTGGAAGCCCGCATGATTCAACTGATGATGCACTAATCGATGTAGGCGGAGAATTGCAGAGAGATTTTGCTCCATTGATTGAAGAGCGCGTACGTGAAAGAGTAGAGGCGGGGATGTCTTGGATGGATGCTGCTGACAGTGCCCTTGCCGCAGTGCATGATGATTTGTTACATCATGGAGAAATCCGCGGTGTCGAGATCAAATTATTGGATATGCAAGCAACGAACAATAGTGGTACCTTGACGTTAAGCGCTCAAGCAGGGCTCTCAGATTCTAAGGCAATGTTGGAGATTCCTCTAAGTGCAGAGATTAGTATCGAATGAGTCCTACCTCTTGTTTCGATGATATTCATTCCACTCTAAATCAATCCAATGGGCGATTCTGTCGACAGGATCCGCAACTTGACTTGGATCCATGGTTTGCCAACCTCTCATCACACTAAGGTCTTCCAAGCCTGATTGAATGGCTCTTATTCGTTCAAAGGCGGCAATATAGCGGTCGGCTCTTCTCCAAGAATTGGCGTCTCGCTCTTTGAGCATAGACAGATGTTGTTCTTCAATATCGGCCTTCATGATGAAACCGATAGCCAAGCCTCCACTTTCTCTCCATTCATTCAACCAACGGTTATCGGGAACAAGATGCACCCCTTCGACGAGTAGGTCAATTCCTTCTCTACGGGCCCTTGCAATGGAAGCCTCAATCCCAACTTCAACCACTGTGCATGAATCTCTCCAATCGAGAACAGGGTCTCCGGCTTCGCCTCTGGCGAAAGATGACCTATGTAGACGGGGGACCTCATGTTGTGGGTCCGTCACACGTAGCACTTCTCTGATAGCATCTGTCGATACGATTCGAGTGAAGCCGAGTTTGGCCGCCGCTTGTACTGCAACGGTAGATTTCCCCACTCCTGTAGTGCCAGCAATCAGTACCAAACGTGGTGGCCTTTTGCTATGCCCTGCCACCTTCGAGGCATCCATTCCGATGCGTTGACCCATGTCCCTCGTCTTTCGCTAATGAGCCAGCCTATCAATTCCTTGCCTCAGATTGCCCCAGCGACAGACCTTTGATGGCTGTGCCTGTGGCCTGCAACATGGCTGAACAGAAACAGATGTGGTTGGATGGAGAATGGTGCGATGCAGCGAGTGGAGAAGTATCAGAGATTTTCGACCCATCGGATTCATCGGTAATGTGTACTGTTCCAAGAGCTGGAGCGATTGATGTAGAAAGGGCAGTTTCAGCATCCCGTCTCGCTTTACAATCAAAGGATTGGTCATTGATGGATCCCGCTCAACGCGGTAGGATACTTCAGAAGATGGCTGCAGCGACGTATGCAGCTGCCAAGCAATTAGCGGCTCTAGAGTCTCAGAACAATGGCAAGACTTTCCGCGAGGCCTTGGGCGAGATTCGTTATGCTGCTTGGACTCTCGAGTATTTCGCAGGTTGGGCAGATAAAGTAGAAGGAAATACCATTCCTACTCCAGGTAATCGATTGAATTACACATTGAGGCAACCTTTGGGCGTTACTGCACATATTGTTCCGTGGAATTTCCCTCTTCAGTTAGCGATTCGTTCGATTGCACCTGCTCTAGCAGCAGGTTGTACTGCCATTGTCAAGCCAGCCAGCCTTACTCCAGTATCATTGTTGGAGTGGTGTAACGTCATCCAAGAATGCGGTCTTCCAAGTGGAGTTCTTCAGGTAATTACTGGTCCTGGTGGGGAGATTGGCGATGCGCTAGCAGGTTCTTCCGGAGTAGATGGAATAGTTTTGACAGGTGGAGTTCCAACAGGTAAAGCGGTCATGAAGAAGGCTGCTGAGAACCTCATACCTGTCGCTCTGGAATTAGGCGGAAAGGGTTGTAATGTGGTTTTTGCAGATGCTAATCTCAAGTATTGTGCCAAGGCAGTTTGTTTTGGGATATACATGAATGCTGGGCAGATGTGCTGGGCAGGATCACGTTTATTGGTACACGAAGATGTTGTAGATGAACTATTGAATTTAATCTCCGAAGAGGTTGGTAAATGGAAGGTGGGTCCAGGTATGGCTGAAGGAGTGAGAATTGGCAGTATGGTTTCCAAGGACCATCGTCAATCGGTTTTGGATATGCTGCAACAAGGACTTGAGCAGGGAGGAGAATTGATTCTAGGTGGTAATGCATTGGATGGCGAACTTGGGGGTGGAGCCTTCATGGAACCGACCATTGTGAAAGGCGTAGGAGTGGATGACCTATTGTTCAAGGAGGAACTCTTCGGTCCTGTTCTTGCGGTATCCACTTTTAGCGATGAGAAGGAAGCCTTGCAGATGGCAAATGCCACAGAATTTGGATTGTTGAATGGTATTTGGACTCAGAATCTTGGACTTGCACATCGTATGGCAAGAGATATCCAGTCTGGGATGATTTCAATCAATGAATATCCAATCACCTTCCCACAAACTCCCTTCACAGGATGGAAATCAAGTGGAATTGGAGTTGAACAATCGGCAGAAGCGATGAAGTTCTATACGCGACTAAAGAATGTCAATGTGAATTTGGGTTGATCTGATGGCCATCGAAGTCTCATCTATTGATGGTGTGGCAGTCATCCAAATGACTGGGGAGACCTCCTCCAACTCATTTTCAAGAGATTCTTTGAAGGCTATAGTAGAGGCTGTTGATTCTGTACTTACAGACGACTCACTTCGCGCAGCAGTATTGACAGGCGAGGGTAGATTCTTCAGTGCAGGAGCAGATATCGGTGGTTTCAGACAATATCTGAATGACGGTACAATAACATCGTTCATTCATGATTTGACCGGGATGCTGCATCCTCTAATTCTCAGAATGCGTCGTTCACCCAAGATATTTGTCGCGGCATTGAATGGAGCCGCTGCCGGAGGAGGGCTTGGTTTGGCATTGGCTTGCGATGCTAGAATTGCAGGCCCCGGTGCTAGATTGGCAGCTTCTTACGCGAGGATTGGACTGTCTCCGGATGGAGGAACAACTTGGTTGCTGCCACGTTTAGTGGGAGTGCAGGCTGCTAGGCGCTTCTTTCTTGAAAATCAGATATGGAATTCAGAACAAGCGCTCGAGTTTGGTGCGGTCGATGAATTGGTATCGGAGGAAGAACTGATTTCAAGGGCCGAGGAAATTGCTCGAAACTGGTCAAGATGGGGAAAGCACACCCGTGAGGCGAGTAAGCACCTGCTCGACGTACAATTCTCCAATGACCTTGAGGAACATTTGCATCATGAGAGATTGCTTATCGAAGCAGCAGGAACAACTTCCGATTTTGCAGAGGGCGTCGATGCCTTCCTTAGCAAGAGGGATCCTGAATTCTCTTGAATCCTAGAATCATTTCCCGTTTGACTGGGCCAAAGTTGTGACTGTCTTGGCTAGCGGTGGGGTCAGGATTATCCCCTTCGAGAATATATTTTTCACCATCCATGGCTACTAGACGTTTGACGGCAGTAATTTCTGTGTTGAATGGATGCTTGAAGAGGATGAGGTCACCGAACTGTAGTTCCTCATCCTCTAGCACTTGAAATTCAATCTCATCCCCATCTACAAGACTGGGCCACATGCTGTCTCCGCGGATGACGACCCTGTACATCCTGTCAACTCAGGAAGCGCGGATCCATGGAACTTCACGTCCCTTGGCAGCCCAGAATATGTTGTGTATCTCTTCGATAGCATCCATCAATTCTTGAGCGTGAACTGCAGAAACTTCTACCTTGCAGGCGCTGCACAACTTGGCTGCTTGCCAGAAAATGTCGTGAAGATTAGGGATACTTTCTAAGTGCTGAGGCTTGAAGAAATCAGTCCACAATACTAGCAATTCTTTCTTGCACTTCTGCGCTTCTTCTTCTTTGATCGCTGCATAGCGACTCATGGTGTTCAGATACGCTGCCGAGCCACAATCACTTCCGTGGTTTTCCGCCAAAGTCAGCATTTTCGTAGTCATGGATTGCACGGCTTCTCCTGCAACTCTTGCACTTGCAGGGTCGTATACGCCACAAGGTCCGTCACAATGAGCAAAGGCTTCGATTCTCATGTTTTCTGAGGTCATGGTTGGCGCAGCAAGATTGAGCATATCAAGATGTGCGTGTTCCACAATCCCTGACAATCGCAGAATTGAAAGCATATGTGTGCAAGGTAGTCTCATGTCTTATGATGAAATCGGCTCAACATGCTGGAATTGCGGATTCAATATTGGTGTCTTTGTACCAGGAACTCCTTGTCCAAATTGCGATGAGCCAATGATATGAATCAGTGCTGACGTTCTTCTGCCTTACCAGAGGTCCAGTCATAGATTCCTTTGCCAGTTTTCTTGCCCAATTCTCCGGCTGCGACGAGTTTCTCTAACAGAGGGTGCGGAGCATATGAATCGTCATCGAATGATTCCTGCAGGTTCAGAAGAATATCCCTTCTAACGTCTAATCCAACTAAGTCGGTCAACTCCAAAGGCCCCATTGGATGTCTGTATCCAAGCACCATCGCCTTATCGATGTCAGCAGCGCTGGCAACACCATCAGAAAGCATGCGGATGGCTTCGTTTCCCAGTACAACTCCAAGTCTAGAAGTTGCAAATCCAGGTACATCATTGACTAAAATCGTCGTCTTATTCATCGCTTGACCAGCGCTCTGTGCGATGGCGATGGTCTCTTCGCTGGTTCTCTCATGGCGAACCAATTCCAATAATTCCATGATTGGAACGGGATTGAAGAAATGCATACCTATGACTTTCTCTGGCCTGCTGGATGCAGCAGCGATATCTGAGACTGACAGCGAGGACGTATTTGTTGCCAGAATGCATTCCTCCTTCGTTTCCTCAGCAAGAACATGGAAAACACGAGCTTTGATCTCAAGGTTCTCCGGTACGGCTTCAATAACCAAATCTGCATCTTTGACTGCGGCTCTCATGTCAGAGAATGTACTGATATTCGCCGCCCATTCCGTTTTTTGTTCAGGAGTTGTTTTTCCTCGGGCGATACCTTTGTCCCAAAACGCGTCAATAGTTTTCATTCCACGCTCCAACCCTTCTGGAAAAGCATCGAAAAGATTTGTCTTCCAACCAGTTTGAGCGCAGACCTGAGCGATTCCAGCACCCATGGTTCCAGCGCCGATGACCGCTACCGTCTCAATCTCCATACTACTCCTCAGACGCATCCTGTTGATGACGTTTCTCGCTCTGGGCTAAGGCAACCCCTCCGACGATTAGTGCAAAAGCGATGGCCAGACTCCACCCCAATCTCTCATCGAGCAACAACCAACCGCTTAGAATTCCGAATGGAGGGACAAGATAGACGTATAGTGCAGCCTTACCCGCTCCAATTACCTTGATTCCTTCTGCAAACCAGACATAGGAGACAACTGTAGACAGGATTGCAAGGAACAATGTTGCCAGCCATGCTCTTCGACTAATCTCTGGGATTCCAACTTGTATGGTCTCCAAGGCGGCAGCGGGAGTCAAGAATACGAATCCGGCTAATGATGCCCAAACAGTTAGTGTAAGTGGGGACATGGCTTCCGCATCTTCACTGCCGTCTCCCATCGCTTTTTTCATTAGAATTGATGAGTAAGCCCAAGATAACGCAGCTAGAGCGATTAGCGCGTTTCCTAAGATCCGTTCATCTGCTGGGATATCGATATTCGGAGAGTACAGGAAGAGAATTGCAACCCCGGAAACTCCCATTCCAATACCGCTGGC
>DAWL01000068.1:0-342 GCA_002505935.1 Euryarchaeota archaeon UBA226
CCAAGATGTTGGGACTAGATGTAACTGACCAGCGTTCTCTTCCTTCAATTTCTTTCTTTCATCCATCCATTCATCCACTGACAATCTAACTAGTGGAGCCCAGATTCCAGTCAGGACGAAAGCACAAGCAACGCCAATCCCTGCCTCTAGTCCAAATGAACGCAAGGCTGCGATGTCGGAAAAGAAATTGGATGAGAATGCTGCCATGGTAGTAACAGTGGTCAGCATGATTGCTCTCCCAACTCTAGCCACAGTGACTTCGGCAGAATCTTTGGGAGATTTGCCGTTCTTTCTCTCTTCTTTGTAACGATGTAACGCGTGTAAACTGTCGTCTATTCCTAA
>DAWL01000068.1:689-2853 GCA_002505935.1 Euryarchaeota archaeon UBA226
GAGAATTGACTTCTATGTATCAGATTGAAACCTATGGCATCACCAATAATTGAAACATGTCCAATTGCACCCTGCATCCACAGTAGGGACAATGCCAAGGCTCCACCCACAATTGCAACATCTGTCACCCTTCTCAGGCTCAGCCAAAGCAGAATCATAACTGCTATTCCCATGAGAATAATCAAACCAAATGAGGATTGTATCTCTCTGTTGACTTCGATATTGATACCTTCAGCAAGCGATAGAGTTACTACTCGATTGTCAGTTGTTCTGAGTACTCCTTCTAGATGCATCATCGACCATTCTGCAGAGCAGGGCCTGTCCATCTTGGCACATTGTTCAGCGTTGTAGTCTGGAGCCTTCATTTGGAATTCTCCATCTACCAAACGGTATCCTCCAATGTTCAACTCGCCATCGACGAAGCCAAATCCGTCGAGTTGTGTCGAGTCTTTCCAGATGAAAGTCCAACCTGCATCTTCCATAGCGGCTTTATCGAATTGCACAAGTAACCATGACGATGTGGCACTCCAACGCCCGTAAGTTCCGTCCGGTCCGACGACAGAGGAATTAGGGTCCTCTACGAAGGCTCTATCCAAAGACATCCATCGAATGAAATCTCCATCTGAGTGTTCGGCCATTCTTGCAGCGGCAAGGTCGATGTGTGCTTGCGTGAGGTTTTCATCATCGAATTGCAAACATTCCAATTCTCCGCAATCAGACCAGTTAGTCGAAGGAGGGACTGGACCCCAAGGAGATGAACCTTCACGGGTTAGAATTGAATCATCTGTCATGAAACTGCGAAAGATGTCAACAATGGTTAGCACTCCATCGGTTTGCCCTCCTGTAACATCATCGATCAGCGGTTTGAGGAATGAACCAAGAGAATGATTTCTAGCAACTTCTGCTTTGTAATCCACTTCGCGCAGTACGCTTAGATTGAGTATCCCTCCAGCGGGGTTGTGTACTTCTCCACCGAATTCAACCATCTCGGTTACTGGAGGATGAATCGTCACGTCGGGAGAGCCACCATCCATCAATGGTCTAGGGGTGAAGTCCTCTTCCACCAATGATGGATCTCTGACTGCAACAACGAAACCCATGATGTGTTCAGATGCTGAAAATTCATCTTCAATGACTTGTAATGCAAGAATCTCAGGAGAATCCAATTCATACGATTCTATGTCGATAGGTTCCAGAGCAGTCATTGCTCCTGGTATCATCAACAAGGTTAGGAAGAAAATTGCGATGTGTACCTTCCTTCGACGTGGAACCAACCATCGAGCCAATGCCGAGAACCCTCGTTCTTCAGCCTCAGTATCAGACACGAAGACGGCTGTTGACTTGTATATTTGAATGGATGGATAGCGCCACGGAGGGATTGAGGTGCTCAGAGCCCTTGTTCTCTGAGAGAATCGAGAAGTTTTCTTTGTTGTTCAGATAACTCATCGACTTCCATCAGGGCCAATTCTAAATCGAGGTCCCCTCCATCAAATCCCATTTTTGCCATCCTCCTTCTATCACCAATCCGTGAATTTGGCTGAATGGTCAGATTTCCAGATTTACCGCTTGGAGTTGTTATCTTCACCTTGCCTCCCAATAACAAGGTGCTGTATGGTACGGCAACCACTTGGATAAGTGAACCGTTCTCCCATCTTCGATTCTCCCCCGGATCTATTCTGATGACTATATGGGCGTCTCCGACCTTTCCTCCTTCGGGGTGTTCGTGGCCCATGCCTTTCAGACGGATGCTTTGCCCGTGCTTTGCTTGTTCAGGGATATTCACGTTGATTTTCTTATTCTCCTTCTGCATGTTACCAACATGCCCTCGAACTAAACGCGTGAATGAGATGGTCTTCTTTCCTCCTTCAAGTGCCTCTTGTATGGAGAGGTCAAGATGGATACTCAGGTCCTTACCTTTCGGGGCGGCCTTTTGTTGCTGAGGCGCTTGACGTGGCATTCCTCCTCCGAATGGGTTGCCGCCGCCACCTCCGAACATTGCACCTAGCATATCCTCAATGCCGCCCATTCCACCACCGCCAAATGGATTGCCACCACCTCCGAAGTCGAAGCGAACCCCTCCTGGGCCAGCTCCACCGAACATATTGCGCATCTGGCTTTCTTCGTCGTACTTCTTTCGAGCCTCAGGCGTGCCTATCAGGTCCCC
>DAWL01000089.1:0-171 GCA_002505935.1 Euryarchaeota archaeon UBA226
CTTTACCTACTCCAAACATGATTAACAAACTACCTGGTATCAAAAAGAATAGAGCAATAATACTGCTAGTAGTAGCGGAAGTTTCGGTCTTTTCTGGCTGCACATAGGCCCTTAGTGGCTCGTTTTTACTAATATCTACCCACCCTGCATCATTGACCATGATGATTGCAT
>DAWL01000089.1:493-8565 GCA_002505935.1 Euryarchaeota archaeon UBA226
AGAAAAATATGCAGGCGCTGCTGTCAGATATTGCGGATGGCTATGATATAATGGCGACAAACTAATCCAATCGCAATCGGTACCATCACAATCTTCCACAAATCTCAGCCATTTTCCTTCTGCAGAATTTACTGGTAGGATTATCTTCCCATTATCGAAAATCACTTCTCCTATAACAGGTTCATCTGTCAATATTTGAAACTCCACGCACCAAGTTGTACAATCAAACAATTTGCTAGACCTTGAAGAAGACATCAACACATCATTTCCTGATACGGCCATTAATGCAAGTGAGCCGCCTAATGGGTGGAGAACTATGCTATTTCCATCTGTTTCCACCAAACTGCTGTTTGTAGTGCCCTGTACTGGAACCAATAATCGATTATCGATTTCGACTACTGGGCCTCTAATCTTGGGAGAAGATATCGATTCTGGAGATTCGAATATCTCAACAGGGGGATTACCTTGTTCGAATGACCATACTTTACCGCTTTCTGAACCCAGCAAAAATCCGCCCTCAGACACAAATGGTGAACTACGGTAAAACCTGTCTTCAGCCACTGCTGCTTGCCAGATCAATTGTCCGTTGCTTGGATTAAGAACGAGCAGGCCATGATCGAATGGTGCCACTAATTCACCCTCATTCAGAATCATCCTTCCAGTAATTCCGTATTGCTTAGATTCTGTACTATGGTTCCATATCTCCTTACCACTCAATGCATCATAAGCACAGATCATTCCATCTGTCCAACCAGTCAATACTGAATCAACACTCTCCGTAGAATAGTGAAGAAGTGGCGATGTTTCAAACAAATGAGGAGTGGGGTGTTTAACCTGCCAATTCAATTCTCCAGTTGTTGCATTCAATGCGCTTAGTTGACCAATTGATTTGATGAAAACCTGCTCACCTATGACCAATGGTGCCGTGGAGATCATACCCCCACCTAGGTCGATACTGATTCTCTCTGATTCTCCAGCGGATGAAATCTGAGAAGGGATGAAAAATAACGCAACAATAAGTAATGGAATGAATCGTTTCATTCTCAATCCTCAGACATGTTGTTGAATCAATTCCCGAAGGATTTGGCTGACTTCTTTGCCATCGACTCCCTTAGATTGAGACATGACGATACCCATCAATGGTCCAATAGCCGCCATCCCTCGTTCCTTAACGAAATCGATTCTGTCATTGACTATCTCTTCAATCATCTCCCTCAATGCCCCTGCATCAGCAGGTTCCAATCCTAATTCGCCAGCCCTCTGTGCTGCTATATCGAGGAATGCTGAGAATGCTGCTTCATCCATCCCATTCCTCCAAGCACCACCTTGTATGAGGTCTTCAGCAAGTTCGAATTCTGCTTCTCTAGCCAACAAACCCTGTTCTCTCAGATATTGCATGGCGATACACAAGGCAGGTGGAACATCCGCCGGAGAGGTCAACAACAATGTCGCAAGGGCTTTGCCTGAAACTCCTTCCAAGCCATTGAAACCCTCAATCCCAGACAATAATTCATCATCTAACTCCCGGGCTAAAATCTGCTTACTTTGATCTGCACTCAAATCCGTATTCTGTAACCTCTCATTCCTTTGCTCTGAATTCAATGGTGGATTCGAAACCGCTCCCCCCCACCTTTCTAGTGGCAAAACAAAGGGAGGAACATCGGTCTCGGGGTACATCCTTGCCCCGCCTGGAAGTGGGCGCATCGGTGCCGTGGTTCCGTCCTCCGGCTCACCTTTTTTCACCACCACATTCCGGACTTCCTGAGGTATACGATGCCAAGCTAGGAGGGCCCTTTCATGTACTGATTCTAGTGCTAATTCTGCCTGCCAATGAGGGGCTGCACAAAGAACAAATGCGGTATCTTCAGACAAAGAGGCCAATCTTTGTACTGCTTCCATATCTGAAGATTCTATCCCATATGCTGGTAACTCATCTGAGTGGAAGATTCCTTTCACCCCTGCCAATCGTGCGGCTCCTGCTAATTCTCTTCCAAGTCTAGGAAGTTGGGCACCTTGAGTATCGAGAACCTTGGAGCCAAGGCGCCCTGCAAGGTATGGTAAGGGTAGCAGCAGAATTTTTCCATTCGATGCCAAAGTAGTTTGAATCATCTTGGAGGTTGAGGATTCAAAAACCTCAGTAACATCATGAATTTTCAATGGTAAAGCCGTGTTGACCGCTGTGCGAACAATCTCCTCATCTCCCTCGATAGTATCACGTCTGTCTGGAGGCAGGGCCGGTAGCCCCAACTCACTACGCAACTCGTTAGCCAAACGGTAGAAATGCAACTGTCGAGCCATTTCCAATTTGATAATTCTAGGTATCCAATCAATATCTTGGCAGCCTTTGATTTCAACTCGGTCTCCAGATGCGATAGAGACATTGAGATCCTGCCGTATCGAGCCCAAGCCTCTTCGCACTCGCCGCGTGTCTCTTAACAAACCCCCAAGAGCCTTAGCAGTAGATTTTGCGTGTTCGGGATCTACAACATCTGGAGCTGTAGCGATTTCGATTAGAGGGATTCCTAATCTATCTAAATTCCAAATCACTGCTTGGCCTTCTGAAGTAGAAATCGTGTCAAGTTTGCGCGCACTATCTTCCTCCAAACATAGAACATCAATTCCTACTCGATGGCCTGAGACTGTGAGTTCCCCATCTGTAGAGACCAATGTAGTTCTTTGGAAACCAGAAGTGTTTGAGCCATCGACCACTGTTTTACGCATCGCCTGCATTAGTGGAACGGGTTTCATCAACAGCATTGAAGAAAGCGTCAAGGCGATGTCCAAAGCATCGGAATCATGCTGTAATGGAGGGGCATCATCTAACTCAACTAAGCCGGAATTCGGTGATTGAACATATACGAATGTGCGGTTACGTTTGGCTTCAAAACGTGCTGCCACATCTATTTTCCCGCCCTCTCCAGAAGCCGCTCGTAAACGACGCGAATACCTCGGCCAAGTTTCTGGAAGCGTATCGATGGTAACATCATACAACTCTCCTGACTGGCGTGAATGCAACTTGCCAGTTGCCAATTGTTGATGAATCTCGAGACCGCACATGAACCCGAGGGCCTGGGGATTCAATGCCTCAGCATCGGCCACATCACCAACCGGCTCTCCGCTCATCGCCTCATCACCACACCCTCGCAACCTCTACGCCTTGATATGGACGACGGAATATCATCAACTAGGTAAGTAATTTCCAAATGTTGGTTGATACAGTGGCCCCTTTAGAATTAGTTCTTCAATCACATCTTCTACATCATGAGTTGACAAGCCTTCGGATTCGCAGAAATTCAAGACTTCACTAAGAGTAACTGGTTGATTTTTCGTGGAGGATTCTGTTCTAATGAAACGAAGGATTTCTTGCACTTTGTTTCGCTTATTGGGGTTGACTCCAGATTGTAGAGTTGTTTCATCATAATTATCCCCCATCAACCTGTGTCGCCAATTCTTGGTCAAACGAATCGCTCTTTCTGCATCTTGAATGGTTGCCACTTCGGATAAACGAACTCGTGCACTAGCCTCAGCCAACCGGATCAGTGCTTCCATGGCCCTAGCAGTTATCGAAACACTATCCTGAGATAATCCACTCTTTGATCTGGTTTCAACATAGAAATCTGTGAGTATCATTCTTGCATCTTCTTCCATGGTTGGATTGATATTTCGCTTGGCAAAAGCAACATACTTGCGGAAGATATCTTGGCTTAGGGTATCTGAACCATCGTGGTCTTTGGAAATACCACTTTTGAAGAAGCGACCGCTTGGATCCTGTTCGAGTCCCTCCTCTATTCGTTGCTCACTAATTCCTGCTAATCGATTGGAGATGATATGAGAAGCGATTCTACGATCTACTTCTTCAGTTGGAGTATCAGTAATCAGCCAGATAACATCGAATCGGGAAAGCAAAGGAGGTCCAAGATTCACTTGAGCAGTGAAGGGCCTCTCGCTCAATGAATTGAATCTACCATCCTTCGGGTTAGCAGCAGCAAGAACTGAACATCTAGTCGATAGAGTCGCATTAATTCCTGCCTTGGAAACAGAAATCCTCTGCTGTTCCATCGCTTCATGCATCGAACTTCGGTCATTTTGGGTCATCTTGTCAAACTCATCTATGGCTGCTAACCCTTGGTCTGCTAAAGCCAATGCACCGGCTTCCAATGTCCATCTACCATCAGCGGTCGAATCTTGTACCGCAGCAGCTGTCAAACCTGCAGCAGATGCTGACATTCCACTAGTGAACCTACCGCGTGGAGAAAGTTCAGACATGTAATTCAACAACTCCGATTTAGCAACTCCTGGGTCTCCCATCAACAAGATGTGGATATCACCACGATTGCGCTTACCATCGACATTTTTGCGAGCGACACCTCCAAACAACTGTAGTAGCAAACTCTCCTTTATTCTAGGAAATCCAAAAATTGAGGGAGCGATGCTGCCACACATCATATCGTAAAGATCCTCCCGCCTTGATATCTCTTTAATCAGATTCTCATCTTCGGGACTGATATTGACCTCTTCCAAAGGGATGTTTTGTCTTTCCAAGGAAATGACATTGAGAAAAATGTCGAAGATTGGTGTCTCCCTACCTGCTTTTCTTTGACTGCGGACGAACAATTCACCATTCACCTTGACGCGATCTCCGGGGTTCAATACTCCTGCAACATCATGCTCTGCAATAGCCAACAGGCGTTGCGGTTGAGTTCCACCTCGTAACTTCTCAGGCGGTTCCTGAATCTCAATGAACTGGCTGTTAATCATAGTCGATTCCTGTTCTTTCAAGAAGAATCTAGTATCTCTCTTTGGACGTCCACAACCCCCTTGTACATCTGGACATTCTATGGGTTCGATCAATACCTGCTCATTTGGTTGTCTGATGAATTGTCTATGATTACATAATTCACAGCGGAAAACAGCCTCATGTATACGCGGGCGAACTCCTGAAATCTTGATGACTACACTATCCAAACCAACCATGCCTCCAATGTGATCGCTACGGAGATCCCTGATGTCGGGTGAATGATCGCTTGGTAGGCCCACTACTCTGACAAAAGCAAGGTGATCACTACCCGACTCCTGCAATAGAAGTCTGAGTGCCGTGTTTGCAGCATCTAGGTGTTTATCGGGACGGGCCAAAATATCCAATGCGAATTTAGAATCAAATGTTTCCAATACATGGAATGAAACCTCGAGGCTCTGTTTACGTGGCCACATGACAGCCAAGCCATGAATCTCCTCAGAGAGGTATTCGGTCAAGAAACTCCGCCATCTTGCGGGCATGTCAAACTCCTGAATCATGTAACAACCTCCCGACTGGGCTTCAGAGGGGAGCGCGGTGGGCTTATCAGCATCACGGATATACCCCCTTGTTTCCACTGGAAAATCGTATGCTACAAGGTATGCCTTCTACATGATTGGAGAGTTTCCGAAGGAGGGTTTTTGCGCTGTAAATTACATTTTCGAGGGTTGATCGAAATGGGCCCCGACACGAGGTGTGGGCAGCCCAATCTACCTTGGCTTGGCTTGAAATGCTGCGGCCTACTCGAGACATATGAGTATCATGCCAAGTCACCCCTTTTTACCTGTTAAAGGTGAATTCAGAACTTTCACCATCGATTCTAAAGCACTTCAGGGAAACATGCTACAAGACCCAACAACTAGAGAAGTGTTGGTCTATCTTTCACCTGGTTGGGAAGAAGGAAACCTACCATTATTCGTTGATCTTGTTGGATTCACTGGAAGCGGAAAGGCACACAACAATTGGAAGCCATTTCAAGAATCCTTACCACAAAGAATTGATCGGCTGATTGCCGAAGGAAAGATGGGAGCCATTGCTTTGGCATTGCCTGATTGTTTTACTTCTCTCGGTGGCAATCAATACATCAATAGTATTGCCATGGGGAACTGGTCGGATTTCTTGATTAATGAGATGATTCCACTACTAGAGGAGGAATTACCGATCAAGAAAGGGAGAGAAAATAGAGCGGTATTCGGAAAATCAAGTGGCGGCTATGGGGCTATTGTTCATGCGATGATTCATTCTGAACATTGGGGAGCCGTTGCTTGTCATTCTGGGGATATGGGTTTCGACAGACTATTCGCTGGGGATTTCCCCAAAGCTCTAACCGCCCTCGAAGGAAAAGGTGGATTGGAAGGGTTCTTGGAACATATCGAGAACTCGAAGAAGATGAAAGGAGATGATTTTCACACTCTGATGACCCTTGCTATGGCTGCAACCTACGATCCCGACCCTGATGCTATCAAGGGAATACGCTTACCTGTTGACCCATATACCTGTGAATTAATTCCTGAACGGTGGCAGGCCTGGCTTGACTGGGACCCTGTTGTGCTGATAGAAAAGCAAACTGTGCAAGACAATCTGCGTTCCATGAAAGGGATATTCATCGACTGTGGTTGGAAAGACCAATACAACATACACTTCGGTACAAGGCAACTCTGCGTAAGATTGCAGGAATTGAATATCGACCATATACATGAAGAATTCGAAGATAACCATTCAAGTATCGATTACCGAATGGACGTATCTCTACCATTCCTTTACCGTTCATTGACGGAATGATTTCTTCATTCTTCGACCTTGCTAACCTTAACGGCGTTAGGTCCCTTTGGACCTTCTTCGACTTCGAACTCTACAGTGTCTCCATCGGTTATCTCACCCTCAACATTAGTATTGTGAACAAAGAGGTCTGAACCCTCTTCCCTTTCAATAAATCCGTACCCTTTGACTCTGTTGAACCACTTCACTGTGCCTCGTGCCATAGTTCGGGCGCATACAACATACTACTTGATGGTGGCCCCTGATATATCCAAACAAAAGGCGAAAATAGAGTATATTGGTAATGGTCAGCCTGAAAGACTTAGTCGCTTTCCGGCTGGATATGAGCGAAGAAGTAGACTATGCCTCCTCGGGAGTTGATATTGAACTTGAAGGAGAGGCTGTGGCTTCAATGGTTGCGTCAATGGCTGGTTCTGTCCGCGAACCCGGGCAGCCTGGAGCACTAGTTTCCTTACCTGGAAGTTTTGGAGGATTGGTGGAATTCGGCGATAACCTGCTCGCTTTGGCAACTGATGGCGTTGGTAGCAAATTGCAGATAGCCAGTCAATTGAACCAATGGGGAGGGATAGGGCACGATTGCATGGCGATGAACGTGAACGACCTGCTTTGCGTAGGCGCTGAACCTATCGCTTTCGTCGACTATATCGCAACACCAAAACCAGATCCCGAAACTCATGCTGCGATTGGAAGAAGCCTATCGGATGCTGCAGCCCTTGCTGGTGTCACAATCGCTGGAGGAGAGACTGCCAGCCTACCAGGAATTGTCAATGAATTGGATTTGTCCGGTACTGCTCTTGGATGGTTACCAAAAGAAGAGCCAATTACAGGAGAACGGATTGTGGAAGGGGACCTCCTAATTGGAATCCCATCATCAGGGTTCCATTCCAATGGTTATTCATTGGTGCGTAAGGTACTGGAGATTTCTGGAGCTGAACTAAATGCTTCTCCGCCATTCGAAGCGGAACATCCAGCGCGCGAAATAAAGAGATTCTCTGAAGGAGACTTGACTCTAGGTGAAGTGCTACTGAATCCAACCAGAATTTATGTTGGACCGGTATTGAGTATAATCCTTGACTCGCGAAGCGGGGAAGGGGTGTTTCCTTCCAAGGCCCTACATGGCATATGTCACATTACAGGAGGTGGTTTATCGAATCTGTTGAGACTGCACCCTGAACTAGGATATCATATCGATGATCCGAATGAAGTCCTACCTGAATTCCGATGGTTGCAAGAAGTCGCTGACATAGATGAGAAAGAGATGTACAGAACCTTCAACATGGGATGTGGAATGATTCTGGTCGTTTCCAACTATTGTGCTGAAGCAGCAGCGGGTTTCCTTTCGAAGATTTATCCCGGTACCAAAATCATTGGTGAAGTGAAAAATCATGGGCACAAAGTCACCCATGCTCACCCAGATGTGATTTTTGAACAGTATTGAGGCGTGATTAGAGTGCAGGAACAACCCGATGGTTGGCCTGGAACCTTAATTCTTGAAGGG
>DAWL01000103.1:0-175 GCA_002505935.1 Euryarchaeota archaeon UBA226
TTGCAACAGTATCTCGCATGCCTGCGCGCAAGCACCGTGATGACTTGCCAATCAGTGCGCTGATCGATAACCGCAGACAGGTGGACTTCCACATCCTACTTCTGATGTCGGGATTGGGTATGGCCTTCGTAGCCCTAGCCCAGGACCTCTTCATGCTCTTCTTGGGATTGGAGTT
>DAWL01000103.1:508-2818 GCA_002505935.1 Euryarchaeota archaeon UBA226
GCAAGCCTTGCCACTTACGTTCTAGTAGCATTCCACAAGGAAAGCAAAGCAGGAACTGAGGCCGGTGTGAAGTACTTCATCGTTGGAGCAGTTGCTTCTGCAGTAGGACTCTATGGAATGTCCTTGCTGTACATCTGGCATGGTAATCTGCAAATCGCTTCTCACATCTATACTTCAGGTGCGGTTAGCCTATCGATCAATGGTCTTGATTCCGCTTTCGCTAACGCCGATGCACTCGCATGGATAGCGATGGGAATGATGCTGGTCGGCTTTGGTTTCAAGGTCAGTGCAGTACCGTTCCATTTCGCAGCACCAGATGCATATTCTGGCGCTTCAGCACCAGTTGCCGGAGTTCTTGCTACCGCTTCCAAGGCGATGGGCTTTGTCGGTCTTATGCGAGTCCTCTTGGTAATTTCATTGCCTGAAGGTGACGGCAGTGCTGCTTGGCTGATTTGCTTGGCTGTATTATCTGTCATTACGATGACATGGGGTAACATTGCGGCACTCGGTTCTGATAGCCCCAAGCGAATGCTGGCCTATTCCTCGGTAGCCCATGCTGGTTACATGTTGGCTGCATTGACTGCTGTCGGTGCTTGGAGGTGGGGACACATCGACGCTCCTGCTGATGCTGCGGATTGGATTGTGACCGCCATCATCTTCCATCTCGTGGTTCTTGTGACCTTCAAACTCGGGGCCTTCCTAGTATTGGCTCTGCTTGAGATTGATGGCGGAGCCAGTCGCAGCGGTTCTCTCTCTGGACTTGCCAAGCGCGACCCGATCATCGCAGTCTCGATGTTCGTCTTCATGCTGGCTTTGGCGGGCGTTCCACCATTGGCTGGCTTCATGAGCAAGTTCCTGCTTATCGCTGGAGTCGTCAAGATGGCTGCTGGTGATGCAAGCATACAGGTTGCAGCCGGTGGAGGCTGGTCAATCGCCGACTTGCATTGGGTTTGGTGGTTGGCTGCAGCGGTATTCCTGAACAGCGCCCTTTCGCTCTACTACTACCTCAGGGTTGGAGTTGTCATGTTCTTCGAGGAGGCTGAATCTGACCGCAGGAGACCACTTCCAAGGGCTTGGTTCCTACGCTTGGCCATTTGGGGTTGTGCAATCGGCGCCTTCGCATTCGGTGTTGCTGGAGACCATCTGATTCAGTTGTGTCACAGTGCTGCTGAGGGATTGTTCTCTCTCACATGATTGAAGAACAAGACGCCTACGCCTTGAATGATGGCAGCAAGATTCGTCAACATAGCAGGTTATCGCTTCGTTGCCCTGCCTGACCGTGACGACCTAAGGGAACCATTGCGCCAACGCTGTCAGAGCCTAGGACTCTTGGGAACCATACTGCTCAGTCACGAAGGTATCAATTTCTTTCTCTCCGGAAAGCAGGAAGCCATCGATGGTTTCCTTGACCATCTTGAGAGAGATGAGAGATTCATCGATATTCCACTCAAGGTATCCTACAGTGAAGATTGTGCATTTCGTAAGATGAATGTGCGTCTGAAGAAAGAAATCATCTCTATGGGGATGGAGGAGATCAAGCCGGCAGAATTCACCGGCCCAGCAATTTCTCCACAGGAGTTCAAACAATGGCTCGATGAGGGTAGAGACGTTACAGTTCTCGATACCAGGAACGATTACGAAATCCGCCTTGGAACATTTGAGAACGCTGTCGACTTTGACATCAGTACCTTCAGGGCTTTTCCAGAGGCGGTGGAGAATTCAACACTCGACAAGCAGAAGCCCGTAGTCATGTTCTGTACTGGAGGCATTCGTTGCGAGAAGGCGAGCGCAGTCATGCTCAACGCAGGGTTTGAGGATGTTAGACAGATCGAAGGTGGTATCCTAGGATATTTCGAGGAAGTCGGTGGTGCCCATTGGAAGGGGGATTGTTTCGTCTTTGACAGGCGGGTAGCGGTGGACCCAGAACTGAATGTTACGAATGTAGAGGTATGCTTTGCTTGTAGGGAGCCGTTGACTATTGAAGAGCAGAAAAGTGAGCACTATATCATCGGCGAGACTTGCCCCCATTGCATCAATTAGAACAATATGATTGTGTATCACAGAATTATTGAATTGCAATAATCAGAAATGTTTCTCAATTTTTTCTGCATTGATGATTTGTTCCGAGCCCAATTCGTAAGCGGTCAGCGCCCCCATCACGCCTTTTTCCGGCCTTGCACTGATTCCAGTATCTATTCCAATCCAAGAAGGTCTGCCATCCTCAAGAGTCTCCCATGAGGTCTTTTCCTGTCCAGCAATACCTTCGAGAATCTTGTGAGTTGGAGTATGTCCGAAGACTATCTGTCTAAC
>DAWL01000135.1 GCA_002505935.1 Euryarchaeota archaeon UBA226
GTGTCCGCGGTGCAATGGTTGGAAACGGCCTAAGACTACGATTGCAGGTTCAGGCTTCTCGCTTGGCGCTGATGGGATCATCTCCATATCATCACCCCTAGAAGAATCCCTGTACATCTATTTCTTCGGAAATAGGCAGCCCTGATTCTCTGAAACAAATCAACATACGACGACAGCCTTCAATCATCTCTGCCTTACTGGTTTCCCCCATCGAACCGATTCGAAACATTTTGCCCTTCAGGTGGTCTTGCGCCCCGATAACAAAGGTCTGATAATCGCTTTGAAGTCTACTTCGCCAAGCATCATCGATTCCATCAGGATACATTAACGCAGTCACAGTATTCGACCTTTGATTCTCATCTGCTAAGAATTGGAAACCAAGACTTGCGAAGAGAGAACGAACGCCTTCGGCTAACTCTCGGCATCTCTTCCACCTCTCTTGCAACCCTTCCTCAGCAAGAGTTCGCAACGAAGCCGCCCAACCCATACACAGATTGATTGCAGGCGTCCAAGGAGTCTGATCATCATCGCCTTTTTTCAGCGCTGCTACAGCATCGAGATAGTAGGTTGGATTAGCCGAGCCTTGTTGTCTTCGACTATCGACCTGTGCGACCCATTCCTCGCTAACCGCAAGGGCTGCAATTCCAGAAGGCCCGGCAGTGCATTTCTGAGCGCCAACCACTACTGCCTCTACCCCCCACTTCTCAGGGTGAACCGGTAGGCCACCAACACTGGTTATCGCATCTAACAAGAAGGAAACATTGTGTTTCTTACACAGTTCAGACAATGCTTCTGCATCTTGAGTAATCCCTGTACTGGTTTCATTGTGGCAAATGATCAATGCCTCGAAATCTCCCGATTGCAGGTGTTCTCCAACCACATTCAAGTCGAATGCCTTGCCCCAATCATATCTCAAATGAGTACAATCACAATAGCGTGAGGCGATCTCTGCGACTCTTTCACCAAATTTTCCGTTGCTCGGAACCAATACCTTGTCATGCTGAGAAAAGCGGTTTGCAATCGCCATTTCAGTTGCTGCAGTTCCACTTCCTGAAACTACGATGACCCTGTATCCATCTTCACCAGTCCATGACTCCTCGCTTCTTTGTGCAATCGAAGGCGAGAGATTGAAAGCTAATCTCAACAGACTGTTCAATTCTGCCATAACATCTCGGAACTCTGGACCCCTAGCCGTCATCACAGGTTTCGACATGGCTGAGAGTACTGAATCATTCATTCGCACAGGGCCGGGAACCAAGAAACAGACTCCATCCTCAAGGTGCCCTGCCATGATGCTGCGCTTGTCAATCAAGTCCTTGAATACACCCATCGGTGAACAAGAGGATTGATGTTGTACAGCGTCTGCGGCGCAACATGGTGCTTCGCATCGGCATTGCAATGCTACAAGGTGCTAGAGAAGAACATGCAAGCGCCATAGATTCAGCCGCCAAAGAAATGGCACTGGATGTAGATATAGTCGAGTTGAGAAATTCGCACGACATAGCCAATCTAGATGCCCTAGTACTACCAGGTGGTGAATCGACAACTATGCGCTTAGCAAGCAAGTATAGAGGTCTGCTTGAAGGCATATTCGAATGGATAGAAAGTAATCCAGAATCGCCAGTCATGGGTACTTGCGCTGGTGCGATTCTGCTTTGCCAACCGGGAAATGGCAGGGAACCATTCCTGAATGCTGAGATATCACGCAATTCCTTTGGTAGGCAAGTTGATTCATTTCAAGCGGCATTGAATGTCGAATTGGACGGTGAAAGTAGCGATTACCCTGGAGTTTTCATTCGCGCACCAAGGTTCGAATCAAATGAAGAACAGGCCGTCGCATATCTCAATGAGGAAGTGGTTGGATTGACAAAAGGCAACAGGATGGCGTTGACCTTCCACCCAGAACTTACCGAAGATTTGAGATTCCACCGATGGTTGTTGAAACGTGCAAATGAAGGGGCGGTGAACTAATGCGTCTGAAGATGGCTTCTGCAGTCGATTCGCCCGAAGAAAACGAGGCCGTCGGTTGTGTTCAATGTCAAAAAGGTAGCAAATTGGTACTCTTCGTCACTGGTCATTGCCATTGGATGTGCGATTATTGCCCTTTATCCGAAAATCGTAGAGAAGTGGATGTCATGTTTGCCAATGAACGTCCATGTACTAGCCTAGACGAGGTCATTGAAGAAGCCCGGGCAATGAACGCAACCGGAACGGGAATCACTGGAGGTGACCCACTGATGGCTCGCGAACAAAGCCTTGAGGCAATTCGCAGATTAAAGCAGGAATTTGGCGAAGCGCATCACATTCACATGTACACCAGCATACCATTCCCTGAACATCAAGCAAGTGATTTTGCTGAAGCAGGCCTAGATGAAATTCGATTTCACCTGTTGAATCTTGAATTGACCAAGTACCTTGCAATCATCAAAGCCTGTGAAGTCGCAGGTATAGAGGTAGGAATAGAATTACCAGCTGATCCAGATGAGGAAGAAAGATTGTTTGAGTTGTTGGAAGAACTACGACACACCGAAATCACCTTTCTGAATCTCAACGAACTGGAAATAACAACTGGAAATCAGGCAGAAATGGAACTAAGGGGGTTCAATCTATCTTCTGAGATGACTGCTGGAGCAGAAGGTTCGAGGGAGTTGGCGATTCAACTCAAGAATAGAGTCGAAGCCGCAGAACATGGACTTCCTGACCCCCTCGATAATTCGATGAGAGAAAAGTATGGCTACCATCTGAAATTTTGCACCGCCTCATACAAGGATGCTGGACAACTAAGGGCGCGCTTCAGACGTAGAGCAGGCCAGACATTGGCACCACATGAACAACTCACCGAAGATGATACCATCATGTTTGGAGCACTGTATTCATCCCAAACATTATGCGAAAATGACCAGCAAGAACTCATTGAGGTTACGGGAATTTCTCCGGAGTGGTTACGTATTGACCTCGATAATGAGAGAATCGAAATGCCGGTGGATTTGGCTGAAGAACTATCGGAGATGGTCAATGCACCGGTAGCAATCGTGGAAGTACATCCTACTCATGAAAGGCTGGAAGTCTCACTGGTCTGGTTGAATGATCATAGACCATGAGCAAGAATATGCGCAAGGTTGAACACGTCAAGACCCCATTTGTCAGAGTTCATGTGCTCCCTCCCCAACAATATGAAGACTCCTTCTTGCTGTGCCGTAACAAGGGCGTGGTGTAAAAGCCGTGAACTTCGTTGATGAGCATCCATGGTCGGTAAAATATGCGGGTCGGCATTCTCATCCAACGTGGCTTCCAATTCCTCCCTCCTACGCATCCAATCTAGAATTACAGATTCTGAATATTCGTTTTCATTCAATTTGAGTGCGGCTGAACTAGCATCCTTCCATACTTGGCTGGAATACAATTCGTTCACATCATCTACGTTCCTTTCAATCAATGTTTCAAGATAAATGAAAGAGCGGCCTTCCCAGACCTCCCAATGCCCAAGACTTGCCCATTGTGCACAAAGGAGTAAACAATCACATGCATCGGAAGATGTTATTCCTTGCAGAGATGAATGAAGCGAGGCATCTTTGTCTACCTCATTATCATCAAACCAATCCAATAATTCGGCAGAGACATCGATATCAAATGGCCGTTCAAGCCTTGAGTCTGCAGCAACCCGAGGCAAACTATTGGACTCAAGTGCAGAAATCAAGCCGCTGACCTGCATCTGTAGCAGTTCGTTCAACCCCTCGCGGGCGACTAGATTCAGAACCATGTCAATGCCCATGAGCGGGCGAGTGCAGTTTCATGTTTCACCTCATCGGATGACGCCGTTGTAGACATTATGCATGAAACAGCGCTGAAAATAATCTTTCACCATCTCTAGTTTGGGCTCGACTTCATCAGTAAAACCGAGGCATGATTTACCAATTCTTGCATATTCTAATTCCCCAGCAAGACTAGGATCTTCGTATAGTGGCATAGAATATATCCCAACATGCTTCTTCTGTACTACCAATGAAATAAACGGCCGACCAGTACTTGTTGCAAGACGGTAGTATCCTGGTTCATCCTTTACTATCACCATGTCGGCTTCATATTTCTCAAGGAGAGTTCGAAGGCTCGACCACAATGGTGCTAATTCGGGATTCTTCACGCACCACCGACAAAGGCGACAGTCTTCAAGTGCATCCTCTGACCCGAGGCGGCTGAGGGTTCTGTATGGCGACCATCGAAGAGCAGATCAAAGCCATTCAGGCTGAGATTGACAAGACTCAGAAGAACAAAGCCACTGAACATCATATCGGCCGCCTTAAAGCAAAGATTGCCAAACTCAAGATCACCCGCGAAAAAGCACAGGCCCATGCCAAGGCAAGTGGGGGAGGAAAGGGGTTTGAAGTCAAGAAAAGTGGAGATGCTAGCGTCGCACTCGTGGGCTTTCCCTCAGTAGGTAAGTCGACTCTCATCTCACAAGTGACCGACGCAAAATCAGAAACCGCAGGGTACGCATTCACCACCCTAACCTGTATTCCTGGAGTGATGGAACATCGAGGTGCTAAGATTCAGATTCTCGACCTTCCGGGATTGATCAAAGGTGCGGCAGATGGCAAGGGAAGGGGTAGAGAAATTCTCAATGTCATCCGTTCTTCTGACATGGTTCTGTACATCGTCGACCCCTTTCAAGATGCACATTTCAGAGTACTACACAGGGAACTCGAACTCGCAGGTATGCGATTGAATCAGGCCAAACCTGCCGTATTCATCTCTAGAACCGAACGTGGAGGAATAGATGTCAGAAGTACCGTTGAGCAGACGCACCTAACGGATGAGCAGATTGGAGATATCATTCGAGACTTCGGTTATACATCCGCCATCGTCACTCTCAGAGTTGATGTCACGGCAGACCAAATCGTCGACGTGCTAGCAGGAAATCGTGTCTATTCCAAAGCAGTGGTGGCGATAAATAAGATCGATATCGCAACTGAAAATGAAATCACACGGGCTGAGAAATCCTTGCCACAAGGCTGGCCACTTATGCGCATCTCTGCATTCAAAGGAACTGGATTGGAAGACCTGAAAGATTTCATCTACGACAATCTTGGGTTCATGAGAGTATTCCTCAAACCGCAAGGGCAGGAAGCGGACATGGTTGAACCACTTATCGTCAAAGACACCAGCACCGTTCAGGAAGTATGCAACAGTCTACACCGAGACTTTGTGCGCAAATTCAGATTTGCAAGAGTCAAGGGCCCTTCGGCTAAATTCGATTGGCAACGAGTTGGTCTGGACCATCTCCTGAAGGATGGAGACCTATTGACAATAATTACAAGAAAATCTTGAACTCTTCTAATTTACTTCATCATCTGTAAATCGCAGAAAGTACCTACAAATGCACTGAAGAAATGATGTATTTTGGTGAACCTATCTTTGTCTGCAAAATAGTAGGACTAAGTATCAAGCCGAGTCATTGAAAAGGTGGAACAAAGTCGCCAACTCGATGACCTCAGGATATCTCTTCACTTCAGAATCGGTAGCAGCAGGACACCCTGACAAAGTATGCGACAACATCTCAGACGCAATACTTGATGCGTGCATCAAAGCAGACCCTAGAGCAAGAGTTGCTTTGGAGACATTTGTCAAGGGAATGGACGATGGTTCTTACATTGTTTTAGGTGGAGAAATTACCATAGATGTAGACCATCGAATCGATTATGAAGGAATTGCAAGGAAGACTGCTGCTGAGATTGGATATACAAATCATGATTACGGCATGGCTGCAAATGATCCCAACAGTTGCAAAGTACAAGTTTTGGTTAGTCAGCAATCTGGAGATATTTCACAAGGAGTGACCGAGGGAGAAGGAATGTTCAGTGCCCAGGGTGCTGGAGACCAAGGTCTGATGTTTGGCTTTGCAACCGATGAGAGTGAAGCATGGGATTCTCTGAAAGGACATTATATGCCTCTACCGGCATTGTTATCGCAACAATTGACACTTGCATTGAGCGCTGCCGGACTTGATGGAACACTAGAGTGGGCAAGGCCAGACGCCAAGAGTCAAGTCACTATTGAGTACGCAGATGAAGGTGTCCCGACAAGAGCAGAAACTGTGGTCATCGCAATCCAGCACGATGACCTGAGAGGCATGTTTGATGGAGATGAAGCTGAAGAGCAGAAGTACATCCAACAACAGGTCACTGAGAAAATCATCAACAAGGTGATCCCAGCAGAGCTCCTAGATTCAAAGACCAATATCATCGTCAATGGAACTGGACGTTTTGAAAAGGGTGGACCTCACGCTGATGCTGGACTTACTGGACGCAAGATCATCGTTGACACCTACGGCGGCATGGGCCGCCATGGAGGAGGTGCATTCAGTGGTAAAGACCCGAGCAAGGTAGATCGTTCCGCTGCATATGCTTCGCGATGGGCTGCAAAGCACGTCGTTGCTTCTGGATTGGCTAAGCGCTGCGAGATTCAATTGGCTTATGCCATCGGCGTTGCAGAACCGGTCAGTGTCAGGGTAGACACATTTGGAACTGGTACGATTTCTGAAGATGAAATCAGTGCTAGGGTCTCTAAGGCCTTTGACTTCCGTCCTGCGGCAATCATTTCCGAATTGGGCTTATTGCGGCCCATTTTCCGAAGAACTGCAGCGGGAGGACACTTTGGAAGAACTCCTGAAGAGGATGGCGGATTCAGTTGGGAAGGCATCGACAATTCACGAATTGAGATTCTGCGCAATGGGTGAGTTGAAACATATGCTGATGAAGGAGAAGGCGGAGGACGACAATATGGACTACTTGGTTGCGGACATGTCTTTGGCAGATTGGGGGCGCAAGGAGATTGACATTGCTGAGCAAGAGATGCCAGGATTGATG
>DAWL01000108.1 GCA_002505935.1 Euryarchaeota archaeon UBA226
CCATCTGCATTGATCAGTTGTGGAATGTACATCAAATCAGGTGGAACAGGTTGGATGATGGCTTCGGTAAATGAGAGCAATCCAAGGGCAGCAGGACCGAATTGGGCGAACCAATCGAGGATGGAATCCTCGAGCCCACCAAGAATGCCCATGGATTCGGCGCGGACCTGCTGCATATGAAGGCTGATGTCCTTTCGTCGCAAAGGAACCATATCAGCGAGGCTGTACGAGGAGCCGATGGCGGAGGTTCTGGATACCGCAGCGTTGCTGTTCTGGCCGGTGGAACGCATTGCGCAAGGCATCTGTGCAGAGAGCCAGATGCAGGAGTTGCGCCGCCTTTCTGAGCCGAGGTTTCTGTTGGTGGAATCCAATCCTCCAGAATTGATGAACGTAGATGATGCAGCCTTGCAGGAGGCCAGAGAGGCTGCATCACGGACTGGCGATCTGAACGGGTTATCTCCTGTTGATATCGAAGTGCTCGCTCTTGCTTTGCATTTGCAGGCGGTATTGCATAGCGACGATTACCGCTTACAGAACATCGCGCGCAACGAAGGTCTTGAAGTCAAGCCGGTAAACACCAAAGGAATAGAAAAAGTCTGGAAATGGCAGTTGCGTTGTACTGGTTGCCGTGCGGTGACCGATGTTGAATCTAAGAGTGATGAACTCCCCGATTGTCAAATCTGTGGCAGTCCTCAACAATTGAAGAGAGCCTAATCATTCTTCGGAGCCCAGCGCTTCAAGCGCCTCGACCTTGGCCTTCAGAGTCTTGGTATCCATTCCAGTTGGGTCTATGCCTACTGAACGTGCTCTTTCTGCGAGCGCTTGTTCAGGTGTCCTCCCTCCTGCTTCAAGGTCAGCCTGGGTGTCGCGAGGTGATTCTGTTACCTCCTTTAGCCCCTTATGGAATTCTCCCTTGGATTGACCGATGGAACGTGCCATCTTGGGTAGTCTTTCTGCTCCGAATAGAATGAAGAAGAAGACTAGTATGATGATGAGTTCAGTTGAGCCCAAGGAGCCGACCATGACACTACCTCGTGTCGTCGCAAGGAGTCCAGCGTTCAAACATTGCTACTCTCATCCGCCCGATACCGGTGGTAACATGGCTAGTTCTACGCCTTCCGATAGAATGTTGTCAGGAGCACACATCTGCCCATCGATTGCAAATGTCAGTCCAGCATTCAACCAATCAGAAACGCCCAGTAATTCTGCAATCTTTCTCGGAGTAGTTCCTTCGTCAACATCCATTTCTTGGGATTTCCAACCAAGGTGCTCGGCTAATGGCCCGAAGCAGATGAGCTCTATGCGCATGTCTCGACCTGAGGTCGCTGGTTATTCAGTCTGTGCATAGCCTTGCTTATGGCATCCTGCTTCATCGGCAGGGTATGGCGGCGGTCATCGAGGCACGTAGTGTGTGGAAGATATACGAAACGGCAGCAAATCGAGTCGAGGCTCTCAGGGACCTAAACGTGTCATTTGATGCCGGAGAGATGGTTGCTGTCATGGGCCCTTCTGGATGTGGAAAGACAACTTTGCTGAATTGTCTATCCGGATTGGATGATCTGACTGCAGGGGAGGTGTTCATTGAAGGCTCTCCACTATTTTCCTCAGGAGACCGTATCCGTACAAGCCTGAGGGCTGAACACTTTGGTTTCATTTTCCAAAGTTTCAATCTGATTCCTGTGCTAAGTGCGGTTGAGAATGTCGAGATGCCTTTGCAATTAGCGGGTGTAGGGAGGACTGAGGCTCGCGAGAAAGCAATGCAGGCATTGGAAATGGTTGGGCTAGCAGATTGGGCAAGTCACCGTCCTATGGAGTTGAGTGGTGGACAACAGCAAAGGGTCACTATTGCTCGTGCCTTCGTCCATGAACCAGCGATGATTCTAGGAGACGAACCTACTGGTAATCTAGATTCGAAGACCAGTGAGGAAGTGATGCAATTGCTGTTCCGCCTCAACAAGGAGAAGGGTACGACCATGTTGGTGGTGACCCATGATCCTGAAATCGCCTCCCGATGCGGCCGCGTCTTACACATGGAGGACGGTCGAATAGTCAAGGATGAGAAGTCAGAAGAGGAGTGATGGAGGGATTCACTTGTCTTGGTTGCTCTTTGCGCTGGCTTTTGGTTTGCATCTATTGTGGACCTGCTTGGCTCAGTTTGCGAGTAACCCTGAGGTTCGGCGCATATCTTTACTCAAGCATCTTGCAGTATTGTCCATCGTACCAACGGTTGCCGCGGCAACTTTCACGATTTCATATGAATCCGGCTTGAACATGTTCACTGCTGCTTGTTTATCAGTGGTTATTGGAATATTGCTCCATCAAGGTATGTTGGTTTTTCTTTCTCCAAGATACCTGGTTCTTTGGCGACTTGCATCGAGCAACCTCGTTCGGCGCAAACGCAATACTGCACTGATGATATTGGGACTATTGGTCGGTTCTGCAATGGTTTCTTCCAGTCTTGTGGTTGGGGATTCAATGGATGCAACCATCAAGGCTGAAATTCTGTTGCGCCAAGATACCTCGGATATCGAGATATATGGAATCGATCCAATAACTGGAACTTGGAGCGAATTGAATGAAACCCGCATGAGGTCTTTGGGTGATCTGCTTGAATCGGACAAGTCGAGCAAGAACCTTGTCGATGGATTTTCAGTCGGCAGAATGAGATCCGTTTCTATGTTCAATAATGCTTCATCGCTTGGTGAGCCAGACGCATCGTGGTGGGCCATGGACCCGAGTTTAGACGCTGCTGGCGACTGGGGATTAATCGGAGGGGAATCCGGAATTTCATATTCGGACATCGAGGCTGAAGAGTTGGCTCTTGGGCAGCCGGTATTCGTTGCCAACGATGTACTGGCTGATGCCATAGAAGCAAAGGAAGGGGATGAAGTATCCATATCTTGGAGTGTACGAAACCAGTTGGGAGAACGTAGCCAAAGAAGTGAGACTTTGGTTCTGTGGAAAGTGCTTGAGACAAAGGCTGCTGGAGCAGTTGCGGGAAGCAAAGGTGGCGTTTTGTTCTCAACATTGGCCACCGCTCAATCACTGCAAGATGCAGAAGGACAAGTGAATCTAGTCAGGATTTCTGCTTTGGGCGGAGTCGATGACAGTCTTGAATCGGAGGCTGAACTATTCCCTCATGTTGAGCGCTTGCTCGATGAGGTTCTGTTAGCAGAAGATGCCGGATTCTTTGCGGATGGGGACTCTGAATCAGGAATGATATCGATTGGTCGTAGCAACTCAGTTGGTCGTTTGGATGGAGAAATGGTAAGGGCGTTGAGGAATTATTCGATAGAGCTTGGAGACGAAGTGTCTGCTTCTGAGTTGTTACAGGCCCCATTGATTAGCATGAGGGCTTCCAATACACCGTTAACTGGATTATTGCAATCTGAGACTTCGGGTTTTATCGATGGTAATTCAGGACGATGGTACTTGCATTCAGGCGGAGTCAGTTTTGAACCATCTAATGGAAGGATACAAACTTGGCAAATGGAAGAAGGATCGCTGCTTCGAGGAGCCTTACTACACCAAGAAGGCTTGCTGGTAGCACACGACGAAGGCTTGTCTACATTGGTAACTGAAGATGATGCTTTTGAACACGAGATTCCAGAGGGTAAGGTTCTGGGATTAGCCAACTCAGGAGAAGAAATCCATCTATTGATTCATGGGGAAGAGGGCCCTGAATTACATTCTTCATCAGACCTGAATGTCTGGGTGGTTGAGGAATTACCCGTCGATGCTATATCTGCTGAAGATGGCTACCTCAGGTATGCGGATGAGGCCTTAGTTCTGCATCTGAAGGGCCTTTTAGAAGTTGAAACTTGGATTCGCGATGATGGACAATGGCAACTTTTGGAGAGTGGCCCGCATGAGGTTACAGCCTTGTCATCGGAGGGATTTTCTTTCTCAGCAAAGAGGTTACAACGATTGGATGGAACTTCAGCAATCGCGTTGGGTCTTCCAGATTTGGATGTTGAATCTTGGGATACAGATGATGTGTGGCTATCTGATAATTCAATCTGGCATTATGATGGTACATCTTTCAACAATACTTCCGTGCGTCCATTTGAGTCGTGCGATGGTGTATCATTCAGTTTGGTAGCAAATCAGTTGTTGTGTTCCACCACGTATGGAGTTCTAGTCAGCGACGCAGGTAATCGTAGTATACGTATTCCGATGATTACAGAATTAGAGGGCCTTGGGCAGATTCCTTTGTTCGTCGTGGCAGCATCAGGACAGGTCGAAGGGATTCCAGAAGCCTCTATGGAAGAAGTGCGATTTAGCGCCTGGCTGGACGAGGCTTTGGAGGATGAAGCGGAAGTTACCCTTGTGGGATTCTTAGCCGGCAGCAGGGGAAACCATTCTGGTTTGACTTTGCAAGTCGGACAAGCCATACCTCCATTACCAACAGCTCCCGGACAGGCTGATCTTGCCGACGTCATAGTTGGAGTAGTAAATTTCAGCACCGCAGAGATTCTTTCTGCTGCTGCAGAGGACGAACGCAGTCTAGTAGTATTCAGTTCACAATCATATCTCGAAACAGAAGTTCTCAATGTCTCGCTTGCTTCTTTGACCACATGGCTTGATGCCAATGCTGATTATGAGGCCGCAGGGTTGTTTGTAGATCGTTCCAAACGCGATGGCATTTTGGCTTCAGAACAGGCTAGCGACAGTTTGGCAGCCCTCTTCATCGTATTCGGTTCATTTACCATGTTGGCTGGTATGTTGTTGGTGGTCAACATCTTCGTGATGGTTGCTGATGAACGGAAGAACGAGATGGGCATGGCTCGCGCTCTTGGAATGCAACGTCCAGATTTGCGCGCCCTGTTTGTGCTTGAAGGTTCGTTGGTTGCTGCGGTGGCCAGCGCCCTCGGTTCAATACTTGGACTACTGGTTGGGTGGTTGGTTGCAACCGCATTTGCTTGGGCCTTGTCTTCGGTAGAAGGTGCTTTTGTGCACTCATGGAGTTGGCAGAGTCTTGTCGCCGGTTTCGCCGTCGGATTCTTGGTTTCATGGGCCTCATTGTGGGCTACTTCGATGCGTAACAGTAGGCTCAACGTTGTCGCTGCTATGCGCAACCTGCCTCCACAGAAAGGAACAGGACCTGCTTGGTGGTCGTGGTTACTTCTTCTTTCGTTAGCGGGGGCTTCTGTAATATGTGCAGGGTGGTTCTTCTTGAGCGGTGGTAAAGATGGCTCTGCCCATGGCCTATGGTCTCTGACAGGGATATTTGCTCTGCTTGCTTTGGTACCATTCTTATTCCACAATCTGCCTCATTTGTTGGCATCAAAGCTGCCTTTAGCTGAACGATTGGCTCGTCATTCTGCTCGAAATACTATGGCTGTTCTCGGTATTTCGTTGGTTCTTTGGGCCATGTTACCAGATTGGTTAGACCCAGTAAGGGCCGGCCTCGAGCCAAATGAGTTCTCTTTCATCATCGTAGGAGTCTCCAGTGTCGCTGCCGGGGTATTATTGCTGACTTCTTTGGCGCCACTATTGGCTGGAATAATTGGTCGAGCAGCCAGTGTAACCAAACGTATCGGACCGGTGGTTCCTACGGCTTTGGCCTACCCTCTGTCAGCACCGTTCCGTACCGCATTGACAATTGGAATGTTTAGCCTTACAGTATTTTCAGTTGTGGTGTTGGCTGGTTATAGTGCTCAATTTGAGTCATATAGCGATTCATTCGTCGACGATGTTTCTGGTGATTTTGATTTGTTGGGGACGACTTCATCTTGGGATAGACCGCTACCCTTTGATGGTCCTTCGAGCGAATGGCAATGGCCGGATGAAATCAATGCGGACAAATTCGATGGTATGGGGGTAGTTTCATTGTCGGTCATTAGGTATGCTGCGTCAACCGATCCTGCGCCTATGGAAAGTGAAGATGCTTATTATTTGAGGGGAATTGACTCTGGATTCGCCGAACATGGCGGTCTTCCTCTACATATCTGGGATGACTCCTTGGGCGACGACTCCCAGCAGGCTTGGGCTGCGATTTCAAACAATCCAAACCTCTGCATTCTAGATGCCTCATTCGGCATGGAATTCCAGGGTCCAGGGGATGAAAATTCGCCATTTATGCAGCAGACTTTTTCAATTGGAGAATCAATAATTGTAATTGATTCAAACAACCCCAGTATTACTCGAGAATTGGTAGTCATCGGATTCCTCGATGAAGGCTCTCTTTGGTCAGCTCCAGGAATTTGGGTTGGGCATTCAGCGGCCGAAGAATTCGATGCTCGTATCACTCGTCTCTATCTTTCGATGCCAGAAGGAAGCGATATTGAAGAAAAAGCGGATATGGCTGAAGAGTTAGAACGAGGATTCATTGATGCAGGCATGGAAGTCAATGTTATTGAGACCAGTGTAAAGGAATTTCAAATGGTTATTTTCGCAATTTTCGACATATTCCAGTC
>DAWL01000125.1 GCA_002505935.1 Euryarchaeota archaeon UBA226
CTCTAATGGAATGTTGAATCCAGGCCCAGGGATTCGACTCAGCGTTTTCCCTAGATTCCATGAGTTCTCCAACAACCCATCTCCTACTGCGGCATTTCTACTACGTAATCTAAGTGCAGACCATTCGTTCAACTTCTCTGCACTAGACGCCAACATCAAGATCATCCCTGCACGTTTACGTGTGTCACTACCCGGTTCTCTAGGAATCAACCTTAGTGCAAGTTTCAGCAAACGATCCACGCGAGAATCCCTTGGTTTGATACCAACTTTAGAAGCGACAGCAAAGCGAATTCTTTCCAGTTCACTCGAGTTCAAATTCTCCTTCACGCCCAAAATACCTAATCCTAACAGTAGACGATTCAACGGAACTCTCAATATTTCAGCAAGTTCATCATCAGTACTTTCTACTGCACCGCCATCATCCTTGGCCTCACTTTCTTCTTCATCTGATTCTACAGTAACAGGTTCACTTTCCACTATCTTCAATTCTTCTTCGATATTTTCACTAGGAGTGTCTTCTTCTATCTTAATCTCCACATCTTTTCCTGTTTCCGGAGTTAGATACGTTTCCACCTCCTCCTCTTCTTCAGAACCTTGGGCAAGAATCATTTCCGGCTCATCAATGATGCTCGGCTCAGTTTCTTCCTCCTTGAGAACGGAATCAGGCGCACTATCTTCGACTAGGCTATCAACTTCCTCAACTTCTCTTTCAGTTTCTTTTTCAGGCTCAATGAATTCTTCCTCATCTTCAAATCCAAAACTGTACATTTCTTCTATTGAAGCATGCAATACTTCAACATCCATATCATCTAGTTCAGAAGCAATAATTTCTCCTGTTTTTACAGCTTCTGGTTTCCATAAATCTGCACCCCCTCGTACCCCTTCCGATTCTTTGGCGGCCTTGGCAGCGAATTCTGGAATTCTAGAATGTAAAGTTGAGAGCGCCTCAGGTTTCCTCATCATTGCAATTATTTCTGCTCTTGTTTGAGGTGCTGCTTTTAGCGGCAACCTTTGCAACCTTCTTGTCAGGTCGTTTAACCCCTCCATGTCTTCACGGATTGCTTCGATCATTCTACCCAGTGCAATCGGGTCCGATTCCAGTAGATCATTCAATCCAGAAACATCCCAATCCATCGCTTGCCAAGAGTCTAATTCATTTTGCAAAGCCTTGATTGGAAGGCGCGTTGTATGTTTCGTACTAGCCTCAGATGAAATCCCGACCCCCATTGTCGCAGAATGGACAACTTCTTCCAATTCTTTGAGAGACATGTTTTCATCCATAACAAACTCAACCAATTGCCCTTTGACAACCAATTCTTTGATGTCATTTTGCAACAATCTGCGATGTCGCTTGTTCCTGATTCCCTTACTGTGAAGAAATTCTTCCGCTTCTTCGAAGAGTTCTTCTTCAATATTTGCCGCTTGCAATCGAGAAACAAAATCTTCAACTTCATCTTTGCCAATCAATGAAGTATCTAGGTCCTCAAGCCTTCTAATCAATTCTAATGCTGAGCGCAATATCGGCAGATGATTTTGCCATCTCGACATCGCTTGTACTGGAAGGTCATCGAAACGACTTCTCCATCTCGACATTTCAAATCCGAGTTCTGACCAACTAGAGATTTGCTCTTCCGCATTTATTCTGATATCCTTAATTCTCTCTTCCGAATTCGCCAGTGCTAATACCAAATCTTCTGTACGGGTTAAATCCCCTCCTACGTCGTGAAGCACTTCGTTAAGTTCAGGCCACAATTCTGCTACTGCAGATGCCGAACCGATCAACTCATCATGTTCGAGCGCCCTTTTCTCGAGTCCATCAATCATCTCTTCCATTTGTAGTAGAGACTTCTTGTCAAGACTAACCTCTGGAGGGAGAATGAATCCAGCATTTGTCAAGTCTCTTAGTCTATTTACAATCTTAAGATGCCGAACATCCAATTCTGTGGATACCGCATTTACCTCTACTGAAAGGGAGATTATCTCCTCCTCGACATCAAAATCAAGGTTTTTGAGACGATTTTCTAGGGATGTAGCTCTATTAAGGTCAAATGGTGCGATTCCAACTGCGATATCATTACTTATTGCAGCGATTTTTTCCGCCAGTACTTCTAAGCGGGATATTTTTTCGTAGGCTGAAGAAAGGTCGAGTTGCATGATGTTATCCGCATCCACACCCTTTTCATGAAGCGCAATCACCATACTTTCCAGATTGTTCCATCTAAGTTGCTGACTATTTTCCAATCTACTAATCTGTTCATCCAATTCCTCTAATGAGGCTGGGTCTTGAAACAATTCTCCGAGTAAAGAGCCTTTGGCGATGAACACGGGGTCGAGAGAGTCCAATCTCGTTACTAATTGTTCAAGTTCGTCAACCATTCTTCGGTCTTCCCACCTCCGAATCGCAGATTTGGCATCTATTACCCACGGCCTGTGCCGCAGATTGAAACGGCCAAACTCTTCCTCCACGATCTCAACATTGTTTATGTCGTCCAACATGTGAAGCCAGGAAACTGCTTGTTCAGCATGTCTCTCATTTATTTTTATGATTCCATTACGCAAATTTTCAGCGGCTGCAATACTCTTTTCTGCAAGCACAATCAATTCACTCGCACGCTCCGGAGTTTCCTTCAGATTTTCTTCCAGTTCCTCCATTTGATATCCCATTGCGGACCATTCAGAGATTCGTTCTCTCCACCAGTCTGGCTGCTCAGAACCTAACTGCATGTGAATCCCTCTTCATACTCCAGTTTTTGACAGGGCTTCTTCTTGTCGGCTCTAGAACCTCTTTCCGATAATCGATTCAGGTACGCGAATCGCTTTCCGACCGTAGGTCGGATGCGGAGTTCATAAAACCACTATTCGCCGGATAGGCTGCGATGGATATACTCACGATACTGTTTGTCTTGGCTTTTCTTGGTGGCGGAGGGGCGCTAGGGTGGAGGATGTGGACCCTCGAACAACGAATGTTGCAATCCCAACATCAGACCGAATTAAAATTGGAAGAACAGCGCACAACTTCCCGCTCTAGCCTTGTTGCTTTGCACCATACCTTGGCTTCTTTGGATGCAGGCGCTCAAGCCCTACTTTCCACCCAACCTCAATTGCAAGGACGAATCGCCCTTCATTCTGCAATCGCCCGTTCTGAGTCAATACTTGAGAGATCAGAAGTGAATAGTCTAGAATTGAAAGAAGGCGGTAGATTGTTGATTTCCGCGGTAAGAGACCTTGTGGGCTCAATCTCTAGCGATGGAGGTTTGAATGATTCACATGAAAATGACGTAGGTTTGAACACCTTGGCTCGCCGCATGTTTGTAGTTTTAGAGAGATGTGGCCTAGGCCCAGCAGATCTTGGATTGAATGGATTGGAGTGCAAGCGTCTCGGCTCTTTAGCGGCATCAATAGGAGAAATTGTGTGGGCAATCAAGTCCTATGAATGTGCGAATTTGAAATCACCCGGAGACGTAGATTGTTTGGAGATTCTAGAAAGTTTGACCCTGAAGGTAGGGGATACTGAAGCCAGAAGATATTGGTTGGAAGAAAGGTTGGCCCGCACTCCAGACGATCCAGAATTGTTGCGAACACATGCGCACTTGATGGTAGAATTGGATGTTGTAGCGGCTGAAAAGGATGTACGCAGGCTTGAGGCGCTTGGAGTGGACACCCCCGCAGACCACAGCCTGTTATCGGGCTTGAGAGATCGGGCCGGGGCGAAGGACGAAGCCTTGCAGGCATTGGATAAGGCCTTGGAAGAAGACCCTTCACGCGCAGTAGATTGGAGTAGCAAGGCTCAGATACACCTACAATTGAATGAGAATGATGAAGCCTTAGCTGCAGCAGAAAGATGTCTTACTTTGGATAGGCAGAATGGAGAGGCATGGGCCATCCAAGCCCAGGTATTGAAAGGCCGGCCTAGCCAGATTAAATTAGCACTAAAGGCAGCCATACACGCAGTAGCACTCAATTCCGGTGGAACAGAATTGATACTATTGAAATCTGATTTATTAGCTGCCAATGGCAAACCGGAAGAGGGTAAAGAAAGCCTAGTGAAGGCTTTGGAAGAGTCACCTTCCGATTCAGTATTGAGAGCGGCAATGGCGGCTATGCGATTGCAATCGGGCGAAATTGAAGGGGCCAGAGAATTGTTGAGAGCAACACCCCTGGAAGCGATGGATGAACCATTAATCCACATCCAGTGGGGAAGGTTGCACCTAGCGTCAGCAGATTTACAGAGAGATGGAACTGGTGAAACCGACCAACGATTACTATTGGTCGCAAAGGAATCCTTGGATGAGGCTGTAAGGTTGGATAGGGAGCATGGTATTGCTTGGCTCGGTCTTGCGAAGATTCATCGGATGCTAGGAGATAAGGAAGAAGCTTCGATATGCTTGTCTAGGGCCGAACGTCTACTGGAAGAAGACCAA
>DAWL01000153.1:0-249 GCA_002505935.1 Euryarchaeota archaeon UBA226
AATTTTTTCCCACCTACAAGAAGTGACTCGTTCTCTTCTGCGGAGACTAGAACTAGCTTGCCATCGCCTACTTCTTCGACTTCATAACGTCCTGCACCTCCCATCTCAAGCAAGATATCGGGAGAGAGTACCATTGTACCGATATCATCAACAATCAATTCACGAGATTCGGCCAAATCTGTAACCTCAAAGTCGGATCCGTGTTGAGCGATGAATCGGCCATCACGAAGTTCAAGGCTGCGGTCGCAG
>DAWL01000153.1:544-5107 GCA_002505935.1 Euryarchaeota archaeon UBA226
CGAAGTTCAAGGCTGCGGTCGCAGAATGCTGCTGCTTCAGCACTGTGCGTCACGATAAGGAAGGCCACGCCTTTCTTTTCATGTAGATCCTTGAATAGGGCAAGAACTTCTCGACTGGTGATTGGATCCAATGCACCAGTAGGCTCATCGGCTAAAATCAATCGTGGATTGGTAATCAATGCTCGAGCAATTGCCACGCGCTGTTGCTCCCCACCAGAAAGCATCGCAGGTAGGCCTTCGGAACGATGCCCCATTCCTAACTCTTCTAGCAATTCTTGGGCTCGTCGCTTTGCTTCTCCGGGCGGTACTTTCTGGTGTCGCAATGGCTGTGCGACATTGTCCAAAGCAGAAAGATGGGGTAACAAATTTCCTTCTTGAAAAATGAATGAAATGGTTCGCTGTCGTAGTTCGACCAATTCCTTTCCGGCCAGGCGTGTCATATTACTTCCATCAAGTGAGACAGTTCCTGCACTCGGTTTCATCAACCCTCCCAGACACTTCAGGAGAGTGGATTTTCCTGATCCTGATGGGCCAACCACGGCAACAGCTTCGCCGGGCTTTACCTTAACATGTAGACCTCGCAGGGCGATGACGTTTCCATCTTCTGCCTTGGAATCATAGACATGATACAGCGCTTTGGCCTCCAAAATTGATTCGGTGTTATCGGACATTTCACTCCCCCTTCAGAACGCTTGCCAAATCAGAGCGCAGTGCCTTTCGCGTCGTAAACAATAGAGCCGTGACTACTGCGACTAAGACAGCAACAGAAACAATACCCAGTTCCATCCAAGGCCAAACCAATTCTCTGGAAATAATCAATTCTTCTCCACCAAGTAAGAGTTGGAAAAGCCACCCGAACACGGCGAAAAGTCCGTTGAAAGCGAGGGATAGACCCATGCCCAAGAGTATTCCCAGAATCGTCGACATGAAGACTATTGAGAGAATCTCGAACAAAACCAAGCGGATGATTTGGTTAGGACTTGCACCAATAGCCTGCAACACGGCCAACTCCTTTTGGCGCTGGTTGAGCACAAGAGAAAGGAACACGAAGGATGAGGCTACAGCCGCCACGCTGGCGACGATAAACTGCAAGGACAATAATCCAGGAGTCCCAAAGATTAGTCCGCCATTTCGCTCAACATCATCATGAGCAGTTTCCCAGTCTTGCGCCGAATCAAATCTTGTGTCGGCTTCTAAAACGATACGGAGAGCCTTCAGTTCCTTACCGCTTACATCGTCCACCTTAACGATCCAATTTGTTGCTACAAGGTTGTCAACATTATCATCGCCCATCAAGTCTCGATAACCCGATTCACCGATGATTATCGACTCGGACATTTCTGAAGTCGGTACACCGGGTATGAACTCATGAGTGCCAATGTAGCGTAGTGTCGTGCTGTGTGGAATCGTTTCAATAGATAAGGTAGAGAAATTGAAAGTAATCTCATTCCAGGTGAATCTGACTTCTTCAGTGCGGTCATCGTCTTCTGGCAATAGGATATTGCCAGCATCCGAACTGCCTCCACGGCCCGAACCCCATAGATCCAAATCGTATGCTGCATCCTCTCCCGCAGAGAACCCTCCATTCTGATACGCCACTAAGGCAGCTCCGACATCATCGCCTGGGATTGCCTGTGGGAACCAGCGTAACACGTCAGCACTATCGCTCAACAGAACAAATGCGCTGACTCTTTCTGCACCATCTGGAATCAAAGTCATTCGAGGTACATTAACCGCCATAACAGATACATCCCCTCCACTGATTTCAGCGATTATGGATTCAACTTCAGAGGCAGAATAATCGTCCGACATGACCACCTGTAGGTCGCTTCCCACAACAACATCTGCGGTGCGCTCATCGACTAATGTGCCCGTATATCCCTGAACTGCTGCCAAGGTGACAATTGACAAAGTCAGTAACATAATGACTGCCAAACGGTTCACAGATTCTGCAGAACCACTGCCCTTCAGTCCACGCTTGACATCTGATAGTAGAGGTGATCTTCGGAAGAAGAATTGCATAATTCTCGGGCCTGCAGCGCCCAATCTGCCAAGCAGTAGTGCCCCACCAACCCACAACATGAAAGGACCAAAGATGTTGATGAGACCTTCAAGGAAGAAGTTCGGGAAGATTCCATCTTCGCTGCCATTCAATTTTAGCCAAGTGTCTATTGCGCCCAATGAACCGATTATGAATAGTAACCAATGAAGCCAAACTTTGGGCTTGTTGGCCTTCTGAATCTTGCTAACACCTTCATCAATCTCAAGCTCCATGAACTCCTTTGTTCGGCTGTTTCCGAAGATTAACGCCAGACCCAATGTGGCTAGAGCGGTGAACATAGTAGCACCGATGCTGAGCCTTGGATTTACGGTGAAACTCAGTGGTTCAAATTGCATGAACCCAACACTAGCCAATACGACTGGCACGGCAGCCATCGCTAACAAATAACCAAGGAACCAGGCAATGGTAGAGATTACGGACAATTCAAGCAAGACCATGCCACGTAGACCTGTCGAAGTAGCTCCAATTACACGATGAATAGAAATTTCACGACGACGTTGTTCCAATGATAGTACTAATCCATAGACTAAAACCGATAAAGAAAGTGCCACAATTGGAATCATTATCACATAATCAAATGCCTGAATAAATCCTAGGAAGATGTTGAGAAATAGAATAGTCCCACTAATGATGTCAACATAGTACACTTCCACATCTCCACTGCCATATGCTATATTTACGCGATTTCCACCTTCATCCTCTGAAAACATCA
Organism: Euryarchaeota archaeon UBA226; assembly: GCA_002505935.1. GTDB lineage: Archaea > Thermoplasmatota > Poseidoniia > Poseidoniales > Poseidoniaceae > UBA226. The sequence goes on from DAWL01000153.1 coordinate 3,319, forward strand.
CAGTTCGACCTAAGTCTTCCAACCAATCTGCGGCGTCCGCTGTGGAAGATGTTGGGAGCATCGAGCGATCTAGTGTCAAGCCGAAGTAGACATGATCGTTGTCAACCAAAATCTTGCGCTGATTTTCACTGAGAATTTCCCAAGTGGTGAAGATAGGGTTTGCAGCCAAGGTAGGATTACTCTGTGGCCAAGGCTCGTAAATTCCGAGTATGGTGACATTGTGTATAGTCATTGGAATTTGACAGTGCATGAATCCAGTTTCAGCAATTATCAGGATTTCACCATCGCAGTCCTCTTCGTCCATTTCTCCTGGGTAAGCAGTTTCAGTGGTGTATGCGAAAGTCAAGTTCGTTAGCGAATCACCGACAACTGCGTTGGACAAACTGGCGATATCTGAAGGGATGTAAACGCCCCTTTCCTCGGCAACTTCGGCTGCTGATTTCCAAACGCCTTCATTTCCTTCAACATTTATCACATTCGCAGATAAACGATCGGCGATTACACCGTCAAAAGCTCCTGGGCCGATCAGTGTGATGGCGCGAGTATTTGCAACAGGCGGGCCTGTAGTGTACGCATAATCCCAGATATCTTCAGCACCCCAGGTATGTTCTGAATTGTCTGATTGTATGTTATTCATCATTAACGGGACTGCATTGAAAACATTCTCATTGCCCCAGTCGAACGCGCTGTGAAGTCCTTTCTTACCAAATGTGACTGTACAATCTGAGAACTCTTCCATTACAACCAATTCATCACAGACTTCAAGCAAATGTGTAGTGTTGTTACTCCATCCGTCATTGTCATCTGAAGGTTCTTTGTTGAACTCGACTTTTGCATCAAATGCATTAATCTCTAGGAAGCCTTCGAAGAACACTTGTGACAAACCAACTCCGTAAGCTAGAACGGTGGTTATCACCAAACTGGAAAGGAATACCCCAGCAAAGACGGCCATTCCTCTCTCTCTGCCACGCCATGCGCCAAGTGCGGCGAGACGCAAATTGTCTGGTAATTCGCGGAACTTATCTGCCCACTCCTTGGATTTCCGGGTTATATGTGGCTGAGCCGTAGTTGAGGCTGCTTCCATAGAATCCACGGGAGAATCATTCATTCTTCTTTGCCTCCCTCTTCTCCCAAACCCCAAGCTGAACGAATATCGCTGGCAGCTACGGTTCCGTCGCGTAACAAAAGCATCCGATCGGCCTGGCTAGCCAAATCGGGATCATGAGTGACCATCAGAATTGAAATTGGATTCTCTTTGTCATGGCAGAGTTCTTTGAATAATCTCAGTACATCTGCTCCTGATGCAATGTCGAGATTGCCAGTTGGCTCATCTGCAAGAAGTAGTGGCCGGTTGCCTGCGATAGCACGGGCTCTGGCGACGCGCTGTTGCTGACCTCCAGACAATTGGTCGGGGATGTGTTCCATTCGATCGCTAAGATTTACTCTAGCCAAAGCGGCTTTCGCACGCTCTTCGGCTTCTTTGGTAGGTACTCCTGAAATTTCCAAAGCCATGGCAACATTGTCGAATGCACTGAGATGGTCAAGAAGATGGAAATCCTGGAAAATCCAACCTACCAAGTTGCGTCGGACATCGACAACAGAAGACGGGTTCTTCAACCCGTAAATTCTAGAATTGAGTTCGATTTCACCCTTGTCTGCTGGTAGCAATCCGCCAATTATGTTGAGTAGTGTAGACTTGCCACAACCAGAAGGGCCCATCAGAGCAACCAATTCTCCTGGTTTCATCTCAAATTCAATTCCTTTGAGAACCTCTAGCCTGTTCCTACCG
>DAWL01000061.1:0-239 GCA_002505935.1 Euryarchaeota archaeon UBA226
CCGATGATAATTCTAATCATATTCCCCGCCCTATTTGCCCAATTCATCAATCTCGAAGGGATAGAAGGATTTTGGTTTGCAATTCCAGTAGTCAACATACTATTGGCAATGAGAGAATTATTGATGGATGAAGTGGTCTTCGGACATGTGGTAATTTGGTTCATCAGTAGTCTATCCTATGCACTATTGGCAGCATGGTATGCTGCTAGGCAATTCAACAGAGAAGATTTGGTGGAGTC
>DAWL01000061.1:609-2051 GCA_002505935.1 Euryarchaeota archaeon UBA226
TAGCCGCTGACATGCCAAAGATAAGTTTGGACATGCCCACTGAGTTACTAGATGACCTCAAGTGCCACGTTGGTGATAATCACAAATTCGTCAGTCTTGCAGATGCTATCAGAACAGCATGCCGAAAAATGCTAGACCATCTTGACGAAGTTGATGCAAAACATGGAAGGAGAGTGCGCACATGACAAGTCGAGAAGAAGCTGAAGAAGCGGTCCGGATATTGTTGAAATATCTCGAGAAAGATCATTCGAGAGAGGGCTTGATCAAGACGCCCGCCCGAGTCATCGATTCATGGGATGAGATTTTCAGTGGCTATGGAATTCAAGCTAGTGAAGTTCTGCAGTCGACGTTCAACGCAGAAGGATATGATGGGATCGTGTTGCTGCGCGATATCGAATTCAATTCGACATGTGAACACCATCTTCAACCATTCAACGGTAGGGCACACGTAGCATATATTCCCGTAGAAAGAATTGTTGGAATCAGTAAACTTGCGCGCTTAGTTGAAATTCATGCTAGGAAACTGCAAAACCAGGAGAGAATCACAAAAGGTGTTGCTGATGATATCGAAGAGCATCTTTCACCATTGGGCTGTGCAGTGATCATCGAAGCAAGACATGGATGCATGACATGCAGAGGGGTGCGGAAGCAAAATGCAGTGATGACCACCAGTGCCATGCGCGGAGTGTTTTTCGAAAAGGCAGAGGCTAGAACTGAATTGATGCAATTGATCCGCAGTTCTCCACTTTCCAATTGAGGCATAACCATGGACATGTGCAATCTCGCGGGTGGTAAGGTCGATGGGGACGAAGTTTCCGATTTGACCAAGACCTATCCCATTGTTGAGATTTTTAACTCGGTACAAGGCGAAGGAATTCATGCGGGCAAATCATCGATATTCATTCGCTTTGGTGGATGTAATCTTCGTTGCGAATGGTGTGATACTGAATTTGATGAATGGCAGGAAATGAGTGTGCTAGACATCCTTTCAGAAGTGATGCAATGGCAAACAAAGCGAATCATCTTCACCGGTGGGGAGCCTGCTTTGCAGAACCTTTGGCCACTATCCACATGCCTACGTAGGCGTGGATATCACATTGCAATAGAGAGTAATGGCACAATTGAACTTGATAAGGGATTAGTGGACTGGGTTTGCATTTCTCCAAAGGACCAATTGTATCCTAATGTCAGTATCAAACAACGTACTGGAGATGAATTGAAAGTGGTGTATTGTGGTCAAGAACTTTCGATGTATGATGACCTAAGAATTGGATTCAAGCATCTGCTTCTACAGCCATGTTATATGGAATCTGAATCTGTTGAATGGAATGGTCGAAATGCTGCACATACGGAGGCCTTGGTGAAGGAAAATCCGGAATGGAGGTTAAGTCTACAGACTCATAAATGGATGGGGGTGGACTAATGCAGCGCTCGGTTATGGC
>DAWL01000061.1:2429-4289 GCA_002505935.1 Euryarchaeota archaeon UBA226
TTGTCTGTCATTTGACTATGGACAAAAGCATCTTATCGAATTGGAACGTGCTAAATCCAACATAGAATATCTTCGCGAAAACAATTTGCACGTGGAACATCTAGTTGCAGACCTTTCCAGCGCGATGGGTATCTTCTATTCTGCTCTGACTCAGGAAGATCAAGATGTTCCAGAAGGCCATTATGAAGAAGAACAGATGAAACAAACCGTAGTTCCTAATCGTAATGCCATCTTTGCTTCAATACTCTACGGCTATGCTCTATCCAAAGCAATTGAAATGGATGAAACAGTTTCTATTGCCCTAGGGGTCCATTCCGGAGACCACGCGATATATCCCGACTGTAGGCCTGAATTCTACCATGCTATTGCAAGAGCATTTGAGATAGGAAATTGGCAGAGCGATAAAGTGGAGTTTCTACTACCATATATCGAGCATGATAAGGAATTCATCCTCAGAGATTCAATCAAAAATTGTGAATCACTAGACTTAGATTTCGATATCGTATTTGCAAATACAAATACCTCTTACAACCCCGACTCACTAGGTAGGTCTTCAGGCAAGTCAGGGGCCGATGTTGAGCGCGTACTGGCATTCCATGCGATTGGGAGGGTTGACCCAGTGGAATATTCTGAAAATTGGGACACAGTCCTGAATTATGCTTTAACAAAACAAAAGGAGATGGAAGAATGATGAGTATTAGACGCTGGGTAGAAACTGATACTGGGCACAGGGTGCCAAATCACCGATCAAAGTGCAAACATTTGCATGGGCACAGATATCGCTGGGAAGCAGAATTAGAAGGTGAGTTGGTGGAGCAGAAGGGGGCTTCAGAAGAAGGAATGCTGATGGATTTTTCAGATGTTTCTGCCATTTTGAATGAGCATATACACGACATAGTTGATCATGCCTTCCTAGTATATTCGCAAGATATGCAAACTAGAATTGCTCTAGAGGCGATGGGAGATGAACACCGAACTGTGATTCTCCCATTCATTCCAACTGCAGAGAATCTAGCCAAGTGGGCATGGGAACAAGTCTCTCCACACATAACCAGTAACTATGGAAACAAACTGCGACTTGCTGCAATGCACGTGCGTGAGACTCCGAAATCGTGGGCTACTTGGAGACCTTAATCCTGATTTTCGATACGCTTTCTTCTGCCCCTTTTCCAATTATCGTCATCGGAAACTTTCTGTAAAGCGGTTGTGGCTTGCACCAAAGCACCGATTAACTGCTGGGCCTCGTCATCATTTGGCAACCCTCTGAGCATTATCCGCTCGACGGTTTGACCAACCATCCTTGCTTTGGTTCCTTCAAATAACAAAGAATCAGAAAATTCGCTTAGTGCTTGTTTCAGGATTTCCCTCGTACCTCCTTCAAGCGGTGAATCTGAGTTTGATAACAATTCATTGAAAGATAGAGAATACATCGCTAGAATAACTGCATGTGAAAGATTGCATATTGGATAGCCTTCCCAAGTAGGTATGGTTGCTAGTAAATCGCATTTGTCTAATTCGGGGGTACTCAACCCCATTCCTTCTTCTCCGAACACAATAGCCACCATGCCACCGTGTTCTTTGACTACATCTCGCATCTGTTCCAAGTCCATCAAGTGCCGGAAAGACGTCTTACCTCCACCCTCCCTTTTCCCTGTGGTTCCAATGACCATTCCAATATCACTCATGCATTCATCCCAATCGGTATAGAACTGAGCATCGTCTAATACAGAGCCTGCGAATTTAGCGCGTTTCCTAGCATCCTCATCAATTTCGCATTGAGCGTCCAACAAGCGTAATTTGGTAAATCCAAAATTCAGCATTGCCCTTGCAACGGCTCCAAGATTCCCAGGATTGGCAGTA
>DAWL01000098.1 GCA_002505935.1 Euryarchaeota archaeon UBA226
GATAACAATTCATGAAAACCTGCTCGAATCTGAGTTTGTAATTCGTCTGTCTCGAAGTATTCTTTCTTCTGTGAACTCTTACGTAGAGTTCCGCTGTTGATCCGTTTCATGGCGACCTCTGGGTCGCAGTCAACCCAAATTACAAGGTCTGGAATAGCGGCACTGGAATTCATTTGTGCGACTTTTTCATAACCGAGTTCACCGACTTTACCTTGGTAGATCAAAGAGGAATGCACATTCCTATCGCTGATGACCAATTCACCCTTCTGGAGGCGAGGCAGTATCCATGTGTGACTATGATCGAGCCTATCTGCTGCGAAGAGTGCAGCTTCTTGGAGTGGAGTCTGACCCCCTTCTTTGACAGCCTGTAATGCCAATTTGCCGATTGGGCTAGTTCGCCTAGGCTCATGAGTCAAACAGACTGCTGGAAATGGAAACTCTTCCGCAATCTCCTTGAGGATTCTGACCGCTTCCCCTTTACCTGAGCCATCGCCCCCCTCGACGGCAACCAAATACATCAGGTACCATCTCCCGCAGAGGATTTCTCATCGACGACGAAATCTGCGAATTGACGCCGAGTCATGCTCAGCAGCACCATTCCCATCAGAATCAAGATTGGACCAAAGAAAATCAGTCCGCGACTGCAGAGTGAAATACCCGCAAGATACTGAGTTCTTCGGTAGCGCCTTCCCTTCTTTGCTTCATGAGCCGCATATAGGCCCACAAAGGCGGTCAAAATTGTGAATACCGCAACTAAGGTGCTGACGGTAACTGCACCGGCTAGGATGGAACCGACCTCTTCACGTTCTTCTTTGATGATTCCACTACCAACATGCATTACAAGTGGGTCTGAACCTCCTTGGTCCGGAGTAAAGGTTCTCTGAATGCTGATGAAACCATCTTTATCCGCAGTCAGTAACAGTCGTTTGACCGAAATATCAGTGAACCGATAGAATCCGTTGGAATCAGTTGTCGTATTCGTCATTCTAGCCTCGGTATCTGCGTCGTAGAGTACCAGTTCAACTCCTTCAACCCCTTCCCCAGTCTCATTTTCGAGAGCATAACCGCTGACATCGACGGTTTCACTGACTTTGAACATCGAGGAGCTGATCAAATCAGAAGGATTGTTTGACAATAGCATGAATCCAGTTAGTAGGCCGAGTATACTTCCTGCTACAATGAGCACAGCCGCCGTACTTCTGGTCAATGCTCTAGTTGAGTATTCCTCGCGAATTTCCATCAATCTGTCAATTCTTTTTTCTCTCTCATTTCGACGCTTCCAGACGCTCAGGAGACCCTTCTTGGAGCCATCATCATTCGTCATCGTCAAACACATTCCCTTGAGAGAGCGGCTTCTTCTCGTTGCTTGGCAGAGCGCGCCAGAACTTGAATATTCCAATTGCCGCGCATGAGAAAGCCGTAAACAAAACCACTCCATACATCACATAAACGCCGAATGGAGCATCTTCTTCACAGTCATCACCAGTGCATGACTGCGAGCCTGTTTCATGGATTGCTGGCTGGTTTGATTCTGTAGTTTCTTGTTCATTATCACTAGGTTCTATCGCTAATTCCAATTCTACCTCGAAAATCTTAGGCCAGTTCTTCCCTGTCAACCACATATCGCCATCTGAATCAAAGGCAATTCCATTCAGATGTCCACCATTCCCCTCGCCGCCTAAGGAACTAGCGTCTATGACCTGATCAACCGCTCCAGTTGAGGAGTTGATTCGTACTATTTCATCGGTTTGAAAGACATTCGCCCATATATGGTCCGAATCGCATTCGAGTTCATTCAATCGGTCGAGTTCTTCTCCATCAAGAGTCACATTGATACTTCTGGTTATTGAGAAATCAGTGGGGTTTCTGAAATCGATTTGAGAAGTGCCATCGGACATGACCAAGGAAGTGCCATTATTGCATAACCCCCATCCTTCTCCATCGTAAGAGAAATTGCCAACCAGAGAGAAATCAGAAAGATTCCAGATCAAAGCAGTGTTTTCTTTCCATGTCAATTGTATTAGTTGCTCACCTACAATAGACAATCCTTCGCCAAATTGATCACCGGCAAGTTCTACAGAACGATTGACTGTACCGTTTGGAAACACTTCTCGTAGAGTTGATTCACCATATATCCCTGTACTCTCATACATCATGCCTTGATGCCATAGGAGTCCTTGTGTGAAAGCATCATTCTGGTGTGTTGCATTCTCGATGACTTTGACAACCATCTGAATTGCAGCACCTTCTTGCGAATCACTCTCCGCCGAGGTGATTTGTGCTGTTGACAATAGCAAAAAAGCACAGATTAGAATCACCGACTTGCGGTGAATAGCCTTGAGCATGTCTGATGCCTGCTCCACCGAGCCTTAAATACCTCATTCAAGGTGGTCCATCACGTGACGCGTAGCGTCACTTGAGGAGGATTCCCGATGAACAAGAACGATGGCAGATATAGCATTCCCCTCGGACTGATTCTAGTCATGGTGCTTAGTCTATGGGCACCTCTGGCCACAGCAGGTGGAACAGAGGCTCCTGAAGAGAGAAATAGGCACGTTCCGGGCAGTGGAATGACGATATCATTGGACGGTTTTGTACCGAATACAGGCAAGCCATACATTCTCTTTGAGGACGATCAAGCCGTATATTCTGCAACAGGTTTCCTGAAGCGCTCGTGGTGGGCGGATGGCAGTCCAGGGGCACAGGATTCTGAAGATTCGCAAGTATCCGCAAGAAATGCTAGATCCTGCACTCGTATTCAGGAAGGAGATACCTCAACCGTTCCAGGATATGGTGGCGGAACTGTGGGAGTGACTGCAGAACGCGTCACCAATTCAGTCGCATTCATGGTGCAGGATGGATATACGCTTTCTTCCACTGTTCTGTCCAATTGGGCTTCAGATTGGGACAATACAATTTATCCAATACTAACGACTTACTTCGGCAAGGACTACGGAAATGGGCCCGAGGCACCAGATGTCGATGGAAACTGCCAGATTGAGGTTGCCATCATCAACATGGATGGACAGTACAGTATCGGAGGATATTTCGCTCCAAGTCTATCTTCATCAAGAGAGATTGTATTCGTTGATTATGCCGATGCATCTTTGGGTTGGAGCAAGGTCATTTTGGCTCACGAACTTCAGCACCTATTGCACAATGCTGCTGATTCTCAGGAAAATCTGTGGATTGATGAAGGGGCTGCAGACATGGCTGCCTTTCTCTGCTTTGGAGCCAGCTCTACCCTGACTGGCCACTCCAATGCATGGACCGAGAACAGCGGTGATAGCATCCGTTGGTGGAATCAGCGCATCTCAGATTATGGAGGTGGTTTCCTCTTCCTTCTGTGGATGGCTGACCATTTAGGTGGAGGCCCGGCGATAAGGCAATTGGTAGCAAATACCCAAACTGGTGGTGCTGCGATTGCATCCTTGGGACAAACCCCTCCAAATAATGTTGGAATGATTCTCGGAAGCACGTTTGAGGAGATTTTTGCCAACTTCACTATCGCTGCTACTTTGGATGCTTCAAGTGGAATTCATGGCTTATCCAATGTCGATATGACGGATTTGTGTTCGAGTTCGGCATTCTGTAAGATTCAACCCGCTGACTCCAACAGTGACTGGACACAGGCATGGGAGTCAAAGGGCAATACTATCGAAGGTTGGGGCGTTCGGGTATTCAAGTTAGAGCCAGGCTCATCGCCTCCAGCACCATTGACCATCAGGTTGACTGCAGATGCATCGGGAATGGAAGGACGTTTGGTCAGCAGAGCCTCTGCAGATGGGCAGTATACCGTTGAGGAATTACAATTCAACAACATGGTTTCAACCGCCATGATTCCAGGATTTGGAAATATTACTGATCAGGCTCATGTAATTGTTTGGTATGGTAGCAGCATTGGAGATTGTGACTACACTTCGTGTGGACCCACTTATCCTTCAGCCCAATTGGATATCGAGGCTGCCCGTATTACCTCTCCAGCAAGTCTAGCACTCAGTACAGTAACCATGGCTGATAGAGATAGTGATGGTGATGACGATACTTTGGCCCTGCCATTTGCCGTGACTTCCAATGCTTTCTTTGAAGATCTCAACATCGAGGTAAGTGCCATCAACTCAGATGGCGATGTGGTAGATACCATGACAACTGGTATTGAAGCGGGTGGAGGTGTTCCTGCCCCAGGTGCAATTTATTGGACACCTCATACCACTGACGATTACACACTCTCTCTAGAGATGAAAGATTTGCTGGGAGATACTGTTGACAGCGCAGTCACCAGTAGTCAAATGGTTCACAATATGCAACCACTACCAAACGCTACTTTGAACACCAATGTGACCTTGACATGGCTACCTATTCAGTTTACAGGAAACGGAATCGATTACTGGGGCTTATCAGATAATGCCAGCACTTTGCCTCATGCAGATGAGCCGACAGCATATCTCTGGGACTTTGGAGACGGAAACACCTCTACTCTGCGCTCTCCATTACGCGGATATAGGGATGAAGGCGCATATATTGCCAACTTGACAGTCCAAGATCAGGGCGGAGCTTGGAGTTTAGTTTACCCCAATTTGGTGCTTATTGCGGACATCCTAACTCCGATCATCAGGGTCCATGATGGTTCAGGGCAAGAAGTGGTTGCTGATGATGTGATAGACATTTACACCAACCAAAGAATCCAGTTCTCGACTCTTCAGACACAGGACAATGTCCCCAATGACAATATCTTATTCACTTGGGACTGGGGTGATGGACAAACCGAAGGAGGAATTGGTAACACGGTAACCAGTCATGAATGGAGTGAAGGTGGAAATGGGGCCGGTAATTCCCATGTGGTGAGGATTACAGCAGATGATGGCAAGAATATTGGCTACTTCAATTTCACAGTGAATGTCAAGAATCGACTGCCGCGATTGATATTCGATGATGCTCTAGTAGTAGATACTTACACTTCCCTTCCTATGCCCACATTATTTGTCGACGATGATGGAGACCTGTCCAGTATAAGTTGGCAATTCGCTGGAGGGGTAGCACTCAATGATGCCAATGTAGATCGAAATAGCGATTTTACAAGGACCAGTAGTAATGATTGGCAACCTTTGGTTGCTTGGGAAACTCCTGGCAACAAAACGGTGCAGGTGACAGTGACCGATGATGATGGTGGCCAGACTACAGTTTCACTCAATGTATTGGTGAAGAATCAGTTACCTGTCGCTGATGTAAAGGTTAGAGACAGCAATTCTGTAAGCGTTGATTTCCGACAAGAAGATGCAACAGTAGACATGGTCTATACTTTTGATGGACGGGATAGTTTTGATCCGGATGGCTCCCTTGCGGACTCCTCAATCTTGTCCTTTGCGTGGTTCTTTGAGGACGGCACTACTTCAAGCAAGACTCAGGTATCGTATTCATTCAGCACCCCAGGGCAACATAGAGTTACGTTGATTGTGACCGATGAATATGGTCAATCATCAGCCAACCGAACCGTTGTGATTCAAGTCAGCAATCCCGTGCCGGTGATTACAGTACAGATTCTAGATGCATGGAGTTCCGGTCAGTTGGTCAATGTAGATACTCCACGTTCTGAAGATTTCTCGCCAGATAATTACTCTAGAACATTCGATGATGAGGGTAGGACTCATGCTTCAGTCGGCACTTTGCTGTATTTTGACTCCAGTGGAACTCGAGATGGAGATGCGATTTTTTCAAACAAGAACACTCCTTTCAATACCAACTCTTCTGATTGGAACGGTTTGGTCGAGTACATCTGGGATTTCGGAGATGGAAGTCCACATTCAAAGGAGAGTCACCCTTGGCATGCATATTCGATGCCGGGAACATATACGGTCAGTTTGACAGTAAGAGATGCGTTTGAGACTGGAGATACAACCACTCAGATATTCACTGTGGTAATCGATTCACCTCCTGAAACAGATGGAATAATGGAAGCGACTGAAATCATCGTCGATGAATTGTCGATATTCCGTATCAATGCCAGTGATGCTGAAACTAGCCGCGACTACGTTGTATATCGCGACAACAATGTCAATGATGGTTCAAACAGTGATGTTGATCAGCAGATACCCAACACTCTTCAAGTCTCTTGGGAATTGGATGATACCGTCGATGAAGATGGAGATGGTGTTCTAGACAATGATTGGGAATTCAGTTCAGATGGCCCCGAATCTCTCAGATTTACGCATATCTATGATCACACCGGCGAAGTTACGGTCAGGGTACAGGTCTGCGATGGTATGGGAATTTGTGTCCAAGAGACGATTTTGGTTGAAATCAATGAAGGGCCCGAGAAAACTCCAACCCTTTCGGACTTCAATTGGCAGGATGCAAAGGCATGGTTGTCTGATGCTGGCAGCGAATCTGCATTCGTTTTGGGATTGATTGTTCTAGTGCTTATTCTTGGATGGCTGGTCATGCGAACTCCTGCAGATTTAGATGAGGAGGAGGCCGCTGAGGCTGCTCAGGCTTACGATGTTCAGAACGTAGAAGCCGAGGGCGGAGTTTTGGGAATGGATCAACATGAGCCCCCTCCCAAACCAAAGATTCTGTCAAAGGATGATCGCCGTAATTCAGATTCAGGCTATATCAGGCCGGTAAGGGCTAGACGCCGCTAGTCGATTGAATTACGACCTGTTATGGCCAATCATGATGTGCCGTTGTCCGCCTCGCTATGTTTAGGAGGCATACAGGTGACTCGCTTGGCTCAGAGGTCGGTGTTGCTGGTCAGCCTGATTTTATTGCCCTTGCTCGCTTCTAGTAATTGCATCATCCCTTTAGTTGGTCAAGTGGAAGCTGCTGGTTGTAGTGTTTCAAGTGGAGATGAAGCTGAATGGGAACAGCACCTTCGAAATGTAAGCGTTCAGACTACCATGGTTTACGGTGGCTATGATGAGTTCGAAAGATCTGGCCCGGGGGGTCGCAGCGCGCAAGATGACACTATGTTCGAAGATGAACCCATGATTGCATACCCCCCTCTTGACCCCCTAGTTTCGGGTTTTCATACTTCATTTTCGGTTGAAAATGGTAGTGGTGCTGGAGTACGTATGAATTTGACAACCGGTATGCGTTATACCTTCTGCTTGAGCATTTCAAACAATGCTAGTGAGCCATTAGAACCACCAATAGATGCATATCTTATGTTGACTCACGACTATGAAATGTATACTCAACAATACTACGTCTATGGTGATGAATTGGAATGGATGTCCGAATTGGAAGAAATGATTCCTCCAGAGTGGCGAGGGGGCTTATGGAGAGGATATAGAGATGTACACGCTTATGAGAATATCAGAGAGGTAGAGTTCTCAGTAGTCCTCGATAAACTCGAAACATCATCGTCAATGTTCACTGGCGAAAGCCAATATGAGGAATTCGTCTTCATCGTTGACGCAATCAACAATTCACGTACTGATGATGCACCCGAACCTCATGCAACATCTTTGGTCGATATGACGGTCATGGTTGAAGAAGCGTTCATTTTGCCAACATGGACCGTTCCTTTGACTTGTATGGCTCTAATGCTTCTGTTGGCTGCTGTTCCCGTAGTCATGCATTTCAAACACAGCAATGCAGGCATGGAAGGTTACAAGGTCCAACTAGTGCCTAGTCTTGCACAAGAATCAGAAGAAGGGTGACTCTGTTTGGGCACAGTTGAATTCTAGTATTCCATCAGAATCCAAGCATTTCTCAAGTCTTTGATATTGACCAAACCTCGATCCCCGAGGCGGAAGTCGTCTTGTAGAGTAGCGTAAACCAACGATTGATCGAGCACAGGAGCGTGAAGGCGAGTCCAGTCTCCTCCGGGTCCTAGTCCCATCAAGGCGAAATCATGTCCTTCACCTTTCAGACTCCAAGATGCTTCGACCAGTTTCAGACTCTCCTGCTGAGATTCAGTGGTCCAACACATCTTGACAGTATCCCCTTTGTCGGCATTCTGTTCGATTTGACTAACAATATCCTCGACGCTGGGCACGCCTTCTCCGTGTACTGAAGCAATGATTTTGACATCAGCAGCCTTTGCCGCATCATGCATCTCTTGTCGCTTCCCCTCCTCTATTGAGAGTTCTAAATCCACATAGGACACGCCACTGCTGATTGCATCCTCAAGTATTCCGCAACGCTCATCTTCGTCGCCGGGAAAGAATCCACCTTCTGAAACGGACCTACAGGTGAAGATTACTGGTAGAGGAATTCCACCCTTCAATTCTTCAATGACTTCCGCTGTGTTGACATCTGCGACAGCCAATCTTGACCACTCATCCTCTGGTGGCATGATTTTCCTAATCTCGCCATCTTCCCCTTCAACCTCTTCGGCTTTGGGCCTGACAAGATATAGGCGATCGAAACGAACCTCTACTAGGTCGGCATTGCCCAAATTAGCCCTCGCCGCTTCGTCGATGACCTCCTTGACAGTACATCCATCGAGGGATACGCACACCAATGGGTCGCTCATCGGGCCGGCGACCTGACTCTCATCCTTAACCATGTCGCGCCTTCAGTCATACATTGTCACCCGTTTTGAATCTGCCATTTCACCTGTTATTTGGCCACTTTTGACCGACATGTCTAACAAGGTTCATTTACTGTTGTTGACACAGTGAATATGTTGGAAGCAGGGTACCCTACGGGTACCCTGAGAATGAGTTGATTTTAATGTCAGATGATTATGGAGCAGACAGCATTCAGGTCCTTGAAGGCCTAGAAGCAGTCAGAAAGAGACCGGGTATGTACCTCGGTGACCCACACGATGGCTCAGCATTACACCATTGCATCTGGGAGGTTGTCGACAACGCGGTGGATGAGCATCTTGCAGGGTACAACCCTACCATCGAGGTAAATGTCGAAAAGGATGGCTCGATAACTGTAATCGATCACGGCAGGGGGATTCCAGTTTCACAACACGAAGAAGGTGTTAGTGCCGCCGAGGTCATCATGACCAAACTTCATGCTGGAGGTAAGTTCGATAATGAAGCATACAAGGTAGCAGGAGGACTGCATGGAGTAGGAGTCAGCGCAGTCAATGCAGTTTCCGAATATCTAGAGATGATAATTCATCGAGATGGTAAAGAATGGTACCAGAAATATGCCAGAGGGGTGCCAGAAGGGCGCCTCGATTCAATTGCTGATTCTGAAAAGACTGGTACGATAATCCGTTTCAAGCCGGATTTGACTATTTTCAGCGATGTCATTGAATTCGATTTTGATCAAATCAACACTCGTTTGCGAAGGACAGCATTCCTTAATGCAGGCTTAGAAATCATCGTTAGGGATTTGCGTGCTGATGAAGAAGTGATTATCGAACACAAGTACGATGGTGGGCTGAAGGAATATGTCGGTTGGATGAACGACAAGAAAGAGGTATTGCATGAAGACCCATTGCACATTCTAGGTAGCAAGGAGGGCGACAAAGGAGAAGTGCACGTCGAAGTATCTCTGCAATGGACTGGAGCCTATACGGAGAATATTCATTGTTTCACAAATATCATCCACAATTCAGATGGGGGAACTCACCTTTCTGGATTGAAGAGTGCATTAACCAGGACAATCAATTCTTATGCTCAATCACGAAAACTCCTCAAGAATGTCAACAGCCTTTCTGGCGAGGATATCAGAGAAGGAATTTCAGCGGTGGTTTCGATAAAGCACCCAGATCCTTCTTTCAATGCGCAAACTAAAGCCAAACTGGTGACTAGCGAGGTTGCTGGAATAGTTGAGAGCGTAGTCAATGATAAATTAGGGGAATTTTTCGAAGAAAACCCTGCCTTCGCCAAGATAATTATCGAAAAGGCGGTCTTGTCAAGTAAGGCCAGAGAAGCAGCGCGAAAAGCTAGAGATTTGACAAGGAGAAAAGGGGTCTTGGAGGGAGGTGGGCTCCCAGGGAAACTCGCAGATTGCCAGTCTCGAGATCCTTCTGAATGTGAAATCTACATCGTGGAGGGTGATTCTGCAGGCGGTTCAGCCAAGACCGGTAGGGACCGCCGCACACAGGCAATTCTTCCGTTGCGAGGTAAGATTCTCAATGTTGAGCGGCAACAACGAAACATTGCTAAGGTATTCCAGAACCAAGAGATTCAAACGATGATCAGGGCTTTGGGCGCTGGTGTTGGCAATCCTCCAGAAGATGAGGAGGAGGAGCAAGAGAACAAGGACGAGGGCCTCTTCAATACGGACAAATTACGATATGACAAGATTATCCTGATGACGGATGCAGACGTCGACGGTGCCCACATTCGTACTTTGATTCTGACCTTCCTTTGGCGTTTTATGAAACCAGCGATAATGCAGGGCCATGTATACGTGGCTCAACCTCCATTGTACCAGATAACTAGAGGTCGAAAATCTCACTATGTTTACACAGATGAAGAACGCGACGTGATAATTG
Organism: Euryarchaeota archaeon UBA226; assembly: GCA_002505935.1. Classification (GTDB taxonomy): domain Archaea; phylum Thermoplasmatota; class Poseidoniia; order Poseidoniales; family Poseidoniaceae; genus UBA226. Next base: position 10,406 of record DAWL01000098.1, read on the forward strand.
AAGAGTTACGTGGAGAATCTGAGAATGCCAAGATCAACATCCAGCGTTACAAGGGTTTGGGAGAAATGAATCCTGAGCAGTTGTGGGAGACTACAATGGATCCCGCTGTCCGCACTTTGCTACAGGTGACGGTGGAAGATGCGAGTGAAGCAGACCGATTGTTTGAGATTTTGATGGGTGAGGATGTTGCTGAAAGACGTTCATTCATCGAGAAGAATGCATTGGAGGTGACCAATCTCGACGTTTGAGGTTGGAGGTGAGTAAATGGATGAAGAAACAACTCCAAACAGTGGCAAATTATTGCCGCATGGGCTCGATGATGAGATGAAGACCAGTTACATCAATTACGCGATGTCTGTAATTATTGGTAGAGCATTACCTGATGTTAGAGATGGACTCAAACCAGTTCATCGCCGAGTTCTTTACGGAATGCACGAAGGGGGGCATACTGCTGAAAAATCATTCAGTAAATCGGCTCGTTCGGTCGGAGAAGTGATGGGTAAATACCACCCTCATGGAGACCAATCGATCTATGATACCATGGTCAGAATGGCCCAGGATTTTAGCCTTCGATATCCGTTGATAGATGGGCAAGGGAATTTCGGTTCAATCGATGGAGACCCACCCGCAGCGATGAGGTATACCGAAAGTCGGTTGGATCGCCTCGCAAAACACATGCTGGAGGATATCGACAAGAACACCGTAGAGTTCCAACCTAATTTCGATGATACTGAGATGGAACCAACTGTTCTGCCATCTAGATTGCCAAATCTATTGCTCAATGGAAGCGATGGTATTGCAGTAGGAATGGCTACGAGAATTCCTCCACATAACCTAGGTGAATTGGCTGAAGGTATTCGAATGCATATTGCCAAAATCATAGAGGAAGGTGAAGATTCAGGTAATCCGGAAAAACTACCAGAGATTTCGGTTGAAGAATACATGACTGTAATCAAAGGACCTGATTTCCCTACCGGCGCTACAATACATGGAATCGATGGAATACACGACATGTACAGTAAGGGGCAAGGGCGTTTTCACATACGTTCTCGTTGCGACGTGCTAGATGATGACAAAGGTAAGCGAATCATTGTCCACGAGATTCCATATCAGGTTCGTAAGGCTGGTATGTTGGAGAGCATTGCAGATATGGTCACCAAAGACCAGATCAAAGGGATTCGAGACATTAGGGATGAATCGAGTAAAGAAGGAATCAGAGTGGTCATTGAGGTCAAGCAGAATGCAGACCCGCATGCTGTGCTTAACCAGTTGTTCAAATCGAGCCGATTGCAGGAATCTTATTCTGCCAATATGATGGGAATCATCAACAATCGACCCGTACGTCTGACACTTGGCATAGTTCTGCACACCCATGTCAGACACCGTGAACAGGTTATCGAACGCAGAACCCAATTTGAACTGGACAAAGCAGAGGCTCGAGCACACATTCTCGAGGGTCTTGTCAAGGCACAGGATAGAATCGATGATGTGGTCAAGGCAGGACGTGCTAGCGAGAGTAGAGAGCATTTCGAACGCGTACTCAGAGGCGAAGAGACGATGAAAGGCATCTCTGCCTTTGATTTCACCGAACCACAAGCCAAGGCTATCGCTGAACGCAGGCTATACCAATTGTCTAGACTCGATGTGAAGAAGGTGCAGGACGAGTTTGACGAATTACAGAAGTCGATTGAAGCACTCAAGCAGATTCTAGCGAGCAGACGCATGCGATTGGACATTCTTGTAGAGGAACTCGATGCTTTGGTGGACAAACACGCAGACGACCGCAGGTCGATGATCGACAATGCACCGCTGAGCATGGATAGAGAAGACTTGATCGAAGAACGAGCGATTGTCATTACACTCTCTGAGGATAATTACCTCAGACACTTGCCGACTGAAGCCTTCCGAGTGCAGAATAGAGGTGGAAAGGGACTGAAGGGAGTGACCACCAAGGAAGAGGATCGTCCGAAGTCGATTGTAACTTGCTTCAGCAAGGATAGGCTACTGATATTCACAGATCAAGGACGTGTATACGGTCTCAAAGCATGGGAGGTTCCACAGGCGAGTAGACAAGCTAGAGGAACTCATGTGCGAAATCTGCTTGAAGGAATAAGAGATGATGAGAACATCGTTTCCATTCTGGCCCTCTCACGTGAATTAATCGATGAACCAGAAGGCACCTATCTGATGTTTGCAACAAACCAGGGGTTGATCAAGAAGACCAAGTTGTCTGAATATGTACGAATCAACCGTAACGGAAAGTACGCGTTGCGCTTCAAGAAAGAGGGAGATTCTCTTGTAAATGTCAGATCTGCAACCGATGACCACGACATCGTCATGATTTCCAGCACAGGTTATGCCTCCCGTTTCTCCTGTTCACAGATTCGTGCCTCAGGAAGGGTTTCTGGTGGAGTATTTGGAATCAAGACAGGTAATCGTAAAGGTGCTGATGGTGGACATGTTGTTGGTATGATTGCAACTTCAAACCATGAGACACAGATATTGACCATAACAAAGTATGGAATGGCTAAGAGATCTAGACTTGGCACCTCGGATAGGATTCCAGATTTGGATTCAGAGGGAGTTCAGAAGTTGATGAAGGATGGTGAATTGAAATTCATGACCGATGGTTATCGCAGAACTAATCCTGGAGCCAAGGGTGTTAGAACGATGAAGATGAGTGATGATGCAGATTCGATCATCAGCGTAAGAGTAGTTCCTGATCTCGCTGACAATATCTTCCTACTGACTAGCAAGGGAATGATGATCAGAGTTAGGGCTGGACAGACTAAAGAGACTCTAGGACGAGTCAGCAAAGGTACCAGAATTATGGAACTAAGGGACCGTGAAAAGGGCGGTTTCCTTGACGAAATCATATTCTCCGCACGTCTACCTGCTGAGTTAATCGATGCTGATGATCAGATTGAGATTACAGATTCATCTGAAGAAGAATGAGGCTTTACAGCCGGCGAGTTGAAGTCTGACCGCTTCTTCTCAGGCTCTGCCGGAGTATGGCAGGTGGTTTCTTCTTGCAGGAAAAAGACTTGATTCATGATTGGAATATAGTTGATTACAAGATTGATCGCAATCCGGATAATCATCCGCACGATGTCTGGTTTGATGATGAGACTCTGCGCGATGGTTTGCAGAGCCCAAGTGCTAGGAACCCGACAATTGAACAGAAGATTGAGTTGTTGGACTATATGGAAAAACTCGGTATGCAGAAGGTCGATTTAGGACTTCCAGGTGCAGGACCATTCCACATCGAACATATCGATGCCATGCTCACTCACATCAGAGAGAATGATTACTCCATCAGACCCGGTTGTGCGGTTCGTACGGTAGTAGGAGACATCGAACCTTTGGTCGAGTTACAGGCCAAGCATGAGATGCAGATTCAGGCTAGTGCCTTCCTTGGTACCAGTCCGATTCGACAATATTCAGAAGGCTGGACTATGGAGAAGTTGCTCTCTACCCTCGATAAGGCAGTGGAGTTTGCAGTCTCAAATGATATCCCAGTCATGTTCGTGACCGAGGATACCACGCGCTCGAAGCCCGAGGACATCAAGGCGATCTATACCAGAGCAATCGAGTTGGGTGCTGACAGGATTTGTGTTTGCGATACATGTGGGCACGTTACTCCTAACGGAACTCGTAAACTGCTAGAGTTCGTACAAGAGGAAGTCATACCTGATGCTGGAGTAAAGCGACGAGATATCGAAATCAATTGGCATGGGCATCAAGACAGGGGTCTTGGAGTCGCCAACAATCTTGCAGCAGTTGAAGCGGGAGCAGATGTCATTCATGGTACGGCTCTTGGAGTCGGTGAAAGAGCAGGTAATGCTCCGTTGGATCAGACTTTGGTCAATCTCAGTTTGATGGGAGTCATAGACAACGATTTGAGTCTACTCAATGAATACATGCAGAAGGCACATGAGTATGTCGAGGTCGCTCTACCTCGAAACTATCCCGTATTTGGTGAGGACGCTTTCGAGACTGGAACCGGAGTACATGCCAGTGCTGTAATCAAGGCGATGAAGAAAGGGGACCACTGGCTTGCAGACCGCGTCTATTCAGGAGTGCCTGCTAACGATTATGGATTGCAACAGAAGATTCGAATCGGCCATATGTCTGGACGTTCAAACATCGTCTGGTGGTTGCAGCAGAACAATATCGAAGCCAGCGATGACTTGGTCGCTCACCTGTTTGAGGTCGCCAAGAGTCAGCGCAGGTTGATGGATGATGATGAGGTTCTCAGTGCAATCTCTTCTTTCCAGAACAGTTGATCAGTTCTTACCAAGAGGACTCGCTTCACCTGATTCTGCATCTCCAACGAATGCTCTCTGCCATTCTGCATCAACCGAACCACCAGACCACTCACCCTCCAAGGAGATTTCATCGACTTCTACCTCTTCTCTCCATACTGGCTCATCGGTACTTCCCGATACAACGAACATGTTGTTATCATCGATTTGACTCTTCACCAATTCTGAATGCTTCTCCAATGGCAGGAAGTGTCCAACCGGAGTACCGGCGGTGACGTGTGGATTTGTTGCGGTACAAATCATCAATCCGTCTCCGGGGGCGATGACATCAACGGTTAAGCCGGGTCTAGAAGGGTCTGAGACAGTAGCAACAACTTCGCCGGAATCGACCACACTTGAAGGCCCTACGTACATGTCGAGTAATCCCCCTTCTGCCGCTCTCAACCAAGTTGAACCTGATGCCAAGAGACGGAATCTTGGTCTGCTGGGGTTTCCTGGAATCACGTGTAGAGTTCGTAGAATATTCAACACGCCGTGTACGGCTACCTGAACCGATTCATGATCGAGGTTGTCGGCTCCACCACCCTCGTATGTCATAACGCCAATACCTGAATCAGCCGCGCTTCGACGCAAGGAGCCCTTAGGTGGTTTGGAATCTAGTATGACTTCGATTCCGAATGCTTTGGCGATGATGTTCGAAGGAGGATCGGCTAGATCTGCCCTGACTTGAGGCATGTTTGAACGGCCCTTAGCAGCACTATGAAGATCGATTAGATAATCTGTATTTTTGATGATTTCATTCCATAGGCGATGTGCAACCCTAGATGTTGTGCTCCCCTTGGCCCTTCCGGGGAATTCTCGATTCAAATCTCTACCATCTGGAAAATAACGAGACTTGTTGCGATAGCCGGGTAAATTGATAATCGGGATTAATCGAATCGTACCTGCAACATGTTCAGCGTCTAAAGGGCGACCAGGGTCGGTCATTGCATTACTCAACAGATGCGTACAGGCGCTAGGGCCAGTCAACTCATCACCATGAATTCCACCTGTGATGGTAACTACTGGTCCCGGTCTTCTCCCATGGATAACAGTCACAGGTATCGGCCATGATTCTCCCATATCCACCTCTAGAAGGTCAATCATGATGGTTCGCATCTGTCCGGGTTTTACCCGCTTACGAATAATTGAATGGCTTTTCTGACCGGATGATCGGTCCCATTCATCACGTCTTCCAGCGTCGTGTTCTTTCAGCGCCTTTTTGATTTCTTTACGGCGATCTGCAGACATTTCGTGGGCTACTCGTACAGTCTTTTTGACTGACTTTTTCTTTTTGGAGGACTTCTTGTTTTTGGCTGCTGCCGCAGCCTTCTCCTCCTCTTCGCGGTCTGCCACGTTTCGGCGGGGACCGAATCAGCAATGAATCCTACTCTGTTGTTCTATCGTAGCATTGATGTTGCAGGGCCCTAGGGACTTTCCATGGCAGAGCAAGGCGTCCAGCGAACTTACGCACCTACATCGATATGTTTTGGCTGCGGACCTGCAAATGAAAAGGGATTGCAAATTGATTCTTACCGTATCGAGAATGGCCTTGCCATGAAGTTCGAGACCAGTGAGGAACATCAGGCATTTCCAGGAATGATCAATGGTGGAATTATCGGGACTTTATTGGATTGTCACGGAAATTGGACCGCTGCAATCGCCATAATGGATGAGCAAGAATTGGAAGAGCCCCCATGTACCGTGACAGCTTCATACAGCATCAAATTGCGTAGACCAACGCCTTTGGATAAGACGTTGGAAGTTACCAGTCAGGTTGTTGAGATAGATGGTGACAAGGTGAATGTTGAGATGACTTTGGAAGCCGATGGTAAGGTCTGTGCTACCGGAAAGGGTTTGTTTGTGGCTGTGCAAGAAGGGCACCCAGCCTATCACCGTTGGTCATGAATACGGATATCATTCAATAACCGTGGTCGCTCGATGGCAATTGATGCAGACCACTCTTGCTGATTGGAAGCCCTCCAGTCAAACAGTGGTTCATGATCTCGAAAACCTGTCTTCAACGGTGTTGTCTTGGATGCGTAAACAGCATTTCTTCAGCAACAAAGAGGTCGATGCTTTGAGTCATGTAAAAGTGGGAAAGATGCGTCGAAATGCAACTCAGAAACACGGAGTATGCAGGTATATTCGGGGGACGGATGTAACCTGTCCGGGTTTAGGCCCAAAGGATGTTGATCGTATCGACATTCATCCTTCCCTGCTCTGTAATGACTGGTGGGACTATGCCAAGCAAGTAATGTACCACGAGTACCTTCACGCATTGGGGCATTATGCTCATGATAACGCGTTCTTTAGACTAGAGAATGCATGGGAAGATCCTGATAGAAGCCGGGGAAAAGCCTTCACAGAATTGATGCGCAGGGCTAATGCCAAGTGGTTGTGGGTTTGCAGTAACTGCTCCAAGGAGTATCCTCGAAGAAAGAAGAGTAGTGGGAATTACAAATGTCGAAGTTGTAACGTTGTATTGAAAGATGTGAAGATAAACTGATTCTTTGAATCCTCACCATGGTAGTGCTCTACCATCGTATTGAACAAACCTGCCAGACATGGCTAGCGTCTGTTCTTCAACGCGCTGCAGCATCCCTGCGATGCTATCGTTAGGAGTAACTGTGGCATTCGGTCCACCCATGTCGGTCTGAACCCAACCAGGGTGTAGAATCAGAATGCTGATGTTTGCATCCCGTAATTCATTCTTCATCGCCATACTGAACATGTTCAAAGCCGATTTTGAGGCCCGATATGCATAGGATCTACCGCTGATGCAATCTTCTACCGAACCCATCAGACTACTTACCATGGCGATGGTTGACATATTTTCTCCACCCAATTTTGAAAGCAAGGCTTGAGTTACTCGCATTGGTCCAACCGCATTGATATCTAATACTCGTAATGCTTCTTCATGTTCTATCTCCGATACCGATTGCCAGCGCCCATCTGCTACTCCAGCATTGTTGACTAGGAGGTCGACTCTTTGTGGAATTGAAGATGCGAATTCTTTGACAGATTCATCCGAGGTCACATCGAGCTGTAGGAGATTTGCTTCAGTTTCGGATAAACCCCCTTTGTCAGAACGATATCCAGCATATACATCCCATCCCTGTTCCAGAAGTTGTTTGACCCATTCAAGACCAATTCCGCGATTCGCTCCAGTCACTACTGCTGTTGGCATGATGGCTTGGTCAAAGTGGTCACTCATAGGTTTGTATATTGAAATGGCAAACAAAAGAATGTGAAATCATGTCAAAGCCTGATGAATGTAGAATATTCCACTGCCAACAATACCTAACATGACCCCTTTTTGGATCCATTCGGATTTCAAAGATTTGAGCCATTTCTTTCCAACTTGCACTCCAATAAGTGCCGCGATAACTAGGACTAGAAGTAATTGCATGTGATCGATGAATTCTTGCGGGCGATAGAAAAGGTAGACGGGGATTCTAGAGAGGTCAACGCAGAGAGCAAGAATACTGGCGGTAGCAGCATAGGCCATCTTGTCAGGTAACCTTCTAGTCAGGAACATTGCTCTAAGTGCGCCTTGGTGGCCCGATAATCCACCCATAAAGCCAGAACCAAATCCACCAATTCTATCGTTGGCTTCTGGTATTCTATATCCTGTCCAACTCTCACTAAGAGTCAGAATAGGTAAGGTGATGAGAAATACGCCGATGATTACTAGCAGTGGTTCTTGGGGAACTTGATTCTGTAGTAGAGCCCCAAGTATTGCACCGATTACCAACCATATTCCATATCGCTTGAAAGCGCTGAAATCAACATGCTCTTTCAGACTGACATATTTTGCTGCGTTATGTGCTGCATGTACTACTGCAACTAGGGCGACTGCTTCGTGCGGCCCGACAACGAGTAGCACCAGTGGAGTCAGCATGGTCGATAATCCAAAGCCTGCCGGAACGGTCAGGGCCGCAGCAATCAGAGCGCAGATTGCTATGATGATGAGGGTCTCCATACAAGTCACTCTTCGATAGAGGGCTGACAAGCAGGGTAAGGTTCCTGCATAGGGGGAAGGAACAGGTCTTCGCAATCACGTTGTACAGTAGATAGGCCAAGAATGCTGTTTGAATCCAAGGAAATTGTCACCGCTTGAGTAGAAACCGGACTCGGGACGTAATCTTCTCCGGTTTGGCTGATAATCAGAATAATTCCATCCCCTGCTGGCACAACGACATCCATGCCGAAGAATTCCATTTTTGCGATGACAGTACTTCCAGGTGAAAGAATCTCTCCATCTTTGCCACCGGCATGAAATCTCAGGTCCATAACTGCATGACCTAGGTGCATTTCATCCGAGGCGCGTACCATCTCAACAAAGAGGTGCCCAGATGTTGCAAGAGCAGAGATCTGTGCTTCAACGTGGAAAGTAGGAGTTCCAACAATTCTTGTTTCTTCCTCAAATATCGGGCATCCGATTTTCGTCTGACTAGTGGAAGTAATGACTCCACCTCCACTGATAACTTCGCATTCATCCATACCCAACATCAGCCATTCTTGGTCTTCAGGAGGATATGTTGACTCTACTCTCCAACCACCCATGTTGTCTTGTATCTCAGCGACCAAACGAGGTTGGGGCCCGGAGTCTTTGAGGTAATAATCGAACCACTCGAGTAGGTCATCAGCCCAATCCCATCGAAGAGTGTAGGGATATGCTTCAGCCCCACGCCCACTTGAGAGTGAGGAATGGCCGCTTTTTCTGTCG
>DAWL01000047.1 GCA_002505935.1 Euryarchaeota archaeon UBA226
TATACACCCGCTGCCTTGCAGGTCGGGTCTCCACTTTGAGTGACGAAATCATCGATGACGCGGTGGAAGAAGATTCCATCATAGAGATCCATCTCAACATGTTCAACCATATTTGTCACAGTAATAGGAGCCCATTCTTCAAACAACTCGATGATTATCTCACCCTCAACTCTGGACTGAAGATGGCCGGGTTGGTAATCCACATGAATTCTGATTACTGGGTCACCTGGGCGCGGTTCATCCATTGGACTGCCTTCCAATTCCGGACCATCACTCCAATTACTGGGGTCAACAGTTCGATTACGCCAATCTCCATCATCTCCGCTGGCTTCAACGTCTTGAGAAAGCCCTGAGGAAGAGGGAGCAGACAGTGCAAGAAGCAGCATCAACAGCACTGCATATTCGCCCCTCATGCTCACCTGATACCGCTGATGGACATCAAACTCACGCCCTCAAATCGTGACTCAAAAAAGCGTGCTATGGGTTCATGACATTGAAAATCTGAAAATATGTGTCCAATCAGCCGTTGTATTCAAATCGTGAATGCACTACCATAACTCATGTCCGATGAGTCATACACAGTCGCAGGAAGAAGTATGCCCGAAGTATCCATAGCCGTTGGTTTGCTTTTCACCATTTGGGGGGTTGGAGCCTACTTGGTCAATATGAGTAGCATTACTGCTCTAATTCCTGCTTTTGCAGGGGCTCCAATCGGCATCATGGGTTTTCTCACACTAAAGATGCCTGAGCGACAAAAAACATTCATGCATATCGCAGCTATGTTTGGTCTAATTTGTGCTCTTGGAGGTTTGCGTCTAATCCAATTGCTGATAGCAGGGGAAGATCGTATGCTGATTATTTCTTCACATGCAGTCCTATTAGTACTCGGTGGAATCTACACTTACTTTTGTGTTCAATCGTTTATCTGGGTTCGCAAACAACGTGAAATTTCTGAAAACTGATAATCGTCAGCCTGAAGGCTGACATGCTCATGCGAGAGTGATGTCAGAACCCCTCATCGCCGAATTGGTCGATGAAACGCCGGTGGAATATGCCGATCCTAAATCCCGTCGTGAACTCGATATGGCATTGGCATCAACAGGTGCAATGATTCTAGTTTTCATTTTTCTCGCCGCAGGAATCGGCGGTAGCCTAACCGAATCTCGACAAACTGAAGATGCCCCCGAATGGTGGGAGTATCCAATCCAAGACCGTTGGAAACTGGACCTCAATCTAACATCTTGGCGTAGCCAACTACCCGAAAAGGGAGAGTGGGATATCCTACCGATGACTGAGCATTTCGTTAATGTTGATTTGCCTTTAGAAGAAAGGGATGCAGGTTACCCAGAGCCACCACAGATGCACCTTGCACTTTGGCTACCAGAGGTTCCACCTGGAACAAAAGTTCCAGTCATTGCAACAATTCACCCCTACTACGATTTCGGAGCGCCCGGAGAAAAATCCCCTCCCAACACGGAACCTGACAGAGGAGTAGGGAAGTGGATCTACGAGGAATTCGTCCCACATGGATATGCCTTGGCTCAAGTCTCAACCTTCGGAACTGGAAAATCAACGCATTGTCAGGATGTCAAAGGAAGAGGTGAACAAATCGGTATAGATGCTGCAGTTCGCTGGTTAGGAGAACAGGAGTGGTCTAATGGAAACGTTGGCCTGATGGGTAAATCATATGCTGGAACTACAAATTGGGAGGCGGCACAATTTGAGAATCAATACCTCAAGACTATCGTACCAATTAGTGGAAGCATCGGAGTGCAGCAAATGTTCTACCGCAATGGTTCAAGCGAGGAAAGAGCGCTATTGTATGATGTTCTCTACGAAGGAGCCACGGTTGACGGTGACTTCAGTGATATGCGAATGTGCAGCGATGATTTGGTTGGTCCCGCAAGCCCTTGGACAACCTATACCGCTGCTGAACTCGGTGGTGCACAATGGAATGACTACTGGGAAGAGAGGTATCACCTCCCAGATGTCTTAGCAAATCATCGAGGTAGCGTCTACATCGTATGGGGTATGCAAGATTGGAATGTCGATCCATATCATTTCTCTCCAACCCACAAATTGTTGCAAGATAGAGGCATCACAGTTAGGGGCATTTATGGGCAATGGGCACATAATTATCCAGATCAAATCGAGATTCACAGTGGGCTGGAAAGTGGCTTCGGCGCTGAGGCATTTCCGAACATGACCCGTATGGATTGGGCTATCGAAATCTTCGTTTGGTTCGAACACTATCTGAAAGGGATTGGACCTGAGCCCGAGAGCCTTGTACAAATTCAACGCAACGATGGAAAATGGCACCTTGAAGAGACTTGGCCGCCAAAAGATGTTGTAGATCTTGAAATTGGCTTGGACGAAATGCAGACTACTGGTCAAAGAGTCTCAAGCATCAGCAGCGTCACTCTAGAGAGCGAACCATTCGAAGAGGAAACTCACATCTCTGGACTACCGACTCTCCACCTCTCGGTACAAGCATTGTGCAGAGGCGGGCAAATCTTTGCTACAATGAAAGATGGAACCACCGGCTTGAGACTTGGGCATGCTGTAATGGATCTGCGTTATCGCGATGGAGGATATGATGCCAAGGTTACGGTTCCATTCTTGACCTACAACATGCAGATGGAGTTCAATCCGATGGACGTAGTCATTCCAAAAGGCCATACTTTGTTAATCGAGTTGACTGAAACTGGTATGGATTATCTGCCATCTCCGGATTGTGCTGCTGTTGGAATGAATGTCAATACCGATTCCTCTTCCGTTCTCAGCCTACCTCTGGTGGACAGACCTGAAGAGGACCCAAGATGGTTCAATGTCCCTGGGCCGGTTGACCCGAACAACCTGAGTATCAGCGGGGCCTTGTGATGAAGGTCCTCGCGTTTGAGGACTCATTTGATATCGAAGCATTACTGATTTCTGCTTCAGTCGATATGTCTTCAATCGAATTCAAGCAATTATGGAACACAGAAAATTGGTTACAGGAAATCAACCAATTCATGCCCGAGTTCTTGTTGCTCGACCATTTCATCCCTCCAACCAAAGGTCTTGAAGTTCTACAGATGCTCAATCTGGAAGTGCATCATTCCCGCGCTCAAAGGCCTGAGACAATCATAGCCATGAGCTCCTCGTCCATGGCCAACCAAAGGATGCTCCAATTCGGCGCAGATATCGGAATCGTCAAGATGGATTTAGCAACTCTAGACATCTGGCCTAAAGATACTGGACATCCAAATGTCACTCCTCTGTGAGTGGCCAACCATATGGCAAATCGTCCTCATCGACGAAAACCACGTTTACCCCTACACCGGTCCTATGGAAGGCGATTAACTCGATGCCATGAATCGAATGTCCTGTCACCGCCTTTCCCAAAACGGGGCGCTTGCTGGCAGCCATCTTTCTCTTGAACCAACTTCCTCTTACTTCCGATTCTGGACGCTTAGAGCCGGCAACCATCCTGCGTTCACCCTCCACGCCTTCGACCCATGGAGCACTCCATTCAGGCGAGAACTCGACCCCGAGTATCATGTCAACTCCTTCTGTCCACTGTGCGGCCTGTGCATCTGCTCCCGAGGGTATGGCCGGGCAATTTGGATGGGTATGCAACCAATGTGTGAAACGGCCACCTCGCGGGCCACGATCAGCGCCGAAGATATCATCGGTCCACTCTTCTGGAAGGTGGTGTACTGTCATTGAATTTCCACGGTTAACCATCTGCGCTTCTCCGATTGTATAACCCTGACCTGCGAAAAGGTCGCTCCTCGATTCACTACCGGTGAATAATTCGGCTACTTCCGGTAAAACCTTGCGTTGTGGGTCTACATCCATACCTACCAGAATCTCATCAGGCAGGGACTGAAAGCACCAAGATAAGAGGTCGACAAGCATACTTCCAGGCATCTGAATGATTGAGGAATATGAGTCTCTCTTGTCAAAAGATTCCCTGTTGTATGCGGTCATTGCATCGGCCAACCACTGCTCGACCACGATACTTCCCGAATAAGCGTGGTAGGACTATGCTCATAAGTGGTGAACCATGACTAATGGTACGAGGGGACCTGATGGCCAAGAAGAAGGGCTTCGGCAAATTCATGGGGGCCTTGACTGGTTCACCCTATGAGAAACTCCTCAAGCGCATTGAAAAAGGTGCCAAAGAATTCGATGGCGACGACAGAGCCATGTCCCGTTTGGTCAAGAAAATGCTAAGAGAAATTCAGCAGAATTTCGAAGATGACAATATCGATGCCGAGGAACATGACCTTCTGGTTGAGGAATTGGAAGATATCGATCCCGAGGAAAGAGAATTACCCAAAATCGAGGAAGACGACGGAATGTTGTATGACTCCAATATCACTGATGACTCTAAGTTGAAGAGTAGAGCTGTGGACCTCGATGATTTGATGTCAGCAAAGGGAGATTCATTCACTGGAAGTTACGGACGCGACGAATTCGAAGAATTCAGACAGAAAATGTCTCAAGATTTCTATGCGGACTCAGATGAAGCCATCGCCGCAGGTGATCACCATTCTGAAATTCGCACTCAAACCAGAGTATTTGCTGATCAAGATGCTGACCTTGCTGCCGTTAAGCAAGCCATTGCTCAGGAGACCGGTATGAAGACCGATGAAATGATTCGAGAGGAAGAGGAACAAGCGGCGGCA
>DAWL01000100.1 GCA_002505935.1 Euryarchaeota archaeon UBA226
GGTGTTAATCAGCGAAGACAAACCTGAGTACCTTCCGCGGCGAGGCATTATCATTTGTCCTCATCCATTGCTAAGGAGGCAGATGCGAAGAGCCCGTCCCGATTGCAAGATTCTCTCATTGGCAAAAGCAGCAGACAAATTCAACCCTCCAGAAGATGGAGATTGGAGCGCAGTTGTTCCTTGGTTACACGGATTGCTGGTGGACAAAGATATCGACGCCTTCATCATTAATCGAAGTCGCTGGGACATGGCAGGTATTCGCAACCGCAGACATACATTAGGGCTGCAACGTAATCAGCGAGACAGAGCCCATTTCATCCCACCTACATTCTCTGGCATCAGCCTGTTAGTCTGCCGTTCAGGCTTCCCGACGGAGAGAATCAAGGTCATGCATGATAGGGTCTCCGAATCCGCTCTGAAGACGGAATACTTCCTGTGGCAAAATGTTGACCCGAGCATCAGGGAATTGGTTGCTATCCATAGCGAACAGCGCGGGGTAGGAGTCATTCTCAGAGAAGCAGAAGCGAATGAAGACCTTCCTATGAGAGAATCATTGTTGGATGTAGAGGGAAGGGTAATCAACGGTGGAACTAGAGTCGAAATGCGTATGGAGATGGTATCCAAGGACGGTTCTAGAACCATAGGGCAAGAAAGGACTGCTCCTCTGGAATTCGACTATGAAGAGAGCGTCAACATGAATCTGAATTGGAAAGAATTAACCTTGGTTGCAAGCGAAGGATTCGCCAACCCTGAAAATCCGCAAGAGAAGATTCGATTCTTTGAATTGGTTTGATTCAATCCTCGTCTTCTTCATCCACTGAGATACGTAGCTTCTCAAGCAGTGAATCCGCATGCCCCATCTTGGAGCGTGCCCTAACAAGGTCATCATTAGCATCGGAAACTGATTCGCCGATCTGCAATTCTTCCTTCGCTTCCTCGGTCTCATCATAAGCATCCACCGACTTGAATTGACGGACCACCGTTCTCAATTCTGCAACCACAGCGTCTATCTCGGTCTCTGATAATGAAACTCCGGTTGGTAGAGGGGGTACATCCTTTGGAGACAAGAATCCTAATTCCACTCCTACAATCCCGCCACAAGCAACTACTCTAGGCCTTAATTCAGGAGTGTTTACCACATATCCACGAGATTCAAGGAACCTCACCAATAGAGCCTGCGAACCAGGGCCATATTCTCCCTCGTGCTTACGTAGAATGGATTCTACAACCTGTTCGAAAGCAGCGATGTTTCGCTCAAGTCTGTCCAATGTCTTCTGTGAGGAGTTGGATAGGTGCACTGCTCCATGTTGAAGCACCTTGATCAGGCGTTCCCTTCGGGCAGCCTTTGGGTCTACTGAAGCAGCCTGTGCTGCAAGACTGACATGCAGGTCGAACAAACCGTGCAAACGGCCACTGATCGACGCCATTCGAAGATCCAAATCGTATTCTCTTGCCAATCTCTCAAATGCCATTCTGGCCTGTACGTGATCATCTCCAGCAGCCTCGAGGATTGTCTCCAATCCCTCCACCAATCTTGGCCTGACCTTCTCGAATTTGCGTAAGGCCTCTCTCTCGCGCCAAGAACCGGGGCCAACGTGGTAGGCGGCGCGTTCTTCTTCTACAAGGCGGGTAATTTCAGCCAAGCGAGCCAACACTCTTGCCTTTACTGGGGCCAAGCCCACCTGAATTCCAGTATCTGCCAAACTGTCGAGGAAGGATTCAACGTCTTCACTATCTTGGGCATCGCTGATTAACAAGAAGTCGCGCAAGGCCGAATCTAATTCGGGCATCCTCTGTTCAAGTTCAAGCAAGCCCTGCTCGCTACCTACGTCGGCTACGCCTGATAACTCGCTGGTCAAATCAACATCTGATACATGCCAACGGTCGCGTGCTGCAGCCATCCAGTCCGCAATAGTTTGAGATAATCGAACATCATCTATCGGCATTCCACTGGCGCTTAATTGAGCTCTAAATGCAGCCTCTTCCTCAAAACTCCAATTTCCTTCGTGCCTCGAAACGAAACGTTCGACCTCAGTACGCAATGCCAATTGTCGCTCTGAAGACATCTCATCTCTGAGAACGGCAGGAAGTGGCGTGGATGGCAGAGCCATTGGGGCAGTAAATTCTGGCTCGCGCTCAGGTATCGGCTCAAGAGGTGGTAATTCGACGGTTGGCTCAATCTCCAGAACACTCTCAATTAGCAAGTCGTCTGGACCTATTTCTTCATCTTCGATAACAACTGGTGCTGGTTCGATAGGAGTTGCTACGGTAGGCTGTTCTGAAGGTGGACGAGGTAGAGTTGGGGCTGCACTTTGGCGTCCACGTGGCCTCCTCAGGCTCTTCTTGACTTTGCCCCAGCCATTTTCCTGGGAGGCAAGAACTCCAGCAACGCGTCCCAACAATTGCGACTTGCTACCAGAACGAGGCAGACTGAGGTGAACGCACAATTCATGCAACTGATCTCTAGTCAAACTGTCGAGCATGTCAGCACTCAACTGCTTTGGATCCTTATTCAGATGCAACCATAGTCGTTGCTTCTTTTCCTTGATTGAACCAGACTTCTTGATTCCAAAGGTTGCAAGAATAGAGCCCAAGTCGGTATTTGACAAGTTTTGGATTGCTTCCGAAGAAAGGTCCCAACCCGAAAGGCAGTGATGTTTGATTAATGCAGCGCGCAACTGCTCAACATTTCCGACCTTGGACAAACCTATGTCACTGGCCATTTCTCGCAGGTCCTCAAGCCGTGCTTGATACAGGACCGTGAGCATATCTTCAGGCGCGCTCACTCAATCACCATGCCATTCCCTGCTTAATGCACTCAAGTATGTTACCATTGCTCAACGGCCCTACGGGCCGATTATTCGACCCTCTTGGCAATGCCATCGTTCATGTATTCTCAGGCTCCTGTTATGATGCGACACCTTGAAGCATATGCGCGAGTGGGTACTTACCAAGGGAGGAGTGACATGGGGCGTAACGAAAGGGATGTCAAAGCGAAAATACGGACTCTATCTTCCAAAGAAGAGCAATTGTTCCAGAGTATGTCTCAGGAGGTAAAAGACCTTGAAACGCAGTTACGGGCCTCGATTGAGGAACGTTCCGAAAACATCGGACAAACTCTCAGAGATCTAGCCAAGGCAAAGGACGCAATTAACGCAGGACTGAACAATGCACGCAAGGACCTTGAGAAACTGAACAAGCGCCTAGGCAAAACCAAGGTTGATGAAAAGGCCCCACAAGCAATTCGTGCGGTGGCCAAAAAATTGGGTGAAGTCAGGAATACATACCTACAATTCCGAAGAAGGGCCGAAGAAGTGCTCAACACACCTCCTACCTCAGTTGACTTGGTCGATGAGTTCGTTCAAAACGTCATTAAAACATCCTCAACTTGGGAAGAGGAAGCCCGAAACATCGAGGGAGGTTTCGCCAGTTCTGTCGATTTCAGCATGCCAGCGGAATTTGCCACTCTAGAATCATTGGTCAAGGAAGGAGGGTACGAAGTACTTCTAGCAGGGAGCGACAGGGACCCGGAATCCGTCAAGGAATTCAACGACGAGTTGGACAATTTGATGAATCAATCATCAGAATCCTGAGACAGTTCAGATTCGATTATCAGCATTATTTCAACTGATTTGTTCGAAATCAGCGCCTTCCTCTGCGAGCCTTATCTCTCTTCATATGACAATCCTTGTACATCTTCTTGCTACCACAATGACAGGGGTCCTTCGG
>DAWL01000170.1 GCA_002505935.1 Euryarchaeota archaeon UBA226
TCGAGTTCACTTATCGTACGAGATAGTGTTGTGGTGGCTCCTGTGACCACAGACGAAGATGAGGTTGGGGTTCTAAGATCGGTCGGACTTCCAGAACCGCTGAACATGATATCTCTCGAATGAGCGCTGCAGAAGGAAGAATAGAAGCAAGTGTAAGCAATGGTTCCATCACCAAAGTCAGAGAGTCCATAATGGCCCTTTTGACTAAGTGTTTGAGTTCCAATCCTCTGGGTCCATAATCCATCAAAGTGGAAATGATGGTGCGTTGAATATGATGACTGATACGAGTTCACGGTCACTCTTGGCTCAGAAACTACCAAACCTGCTGGAGTACCAGAAAAATCGGTATTTGGCCCCAAAAGATAGGTGCTGTTGGCGCTACTAGGGTTACTCTTGTCAACCTCCCAAAGATAATGATCGTAATTCGGGAACTGACTCTGATAAATATACAGCCACATCTTACCTGTTGACTCATCGATATCTATTCCGCCAATCATATTTGGATAATTCAAAACCCATTGCTGTTGACAAGTCCAAGTGCTTCCGCTGATTGTCCATTTCAGAATTGCATAATAATTGTAGGAAACTGACCAAACAGTGTTCTCTCCATCCATTACCATATCATGAGTATAACGAAGATAGTTCGCACTGCAGGTCCCATAATTAATGGTGGCAGCACCAACGTAAGAACCGGTACTGGCATTCCAACGGTAGATATTCTGGAAATAATACGAATTGGTAGAAGTACTCATCAAAACATGATATTGGTCACCCACTTTGACTACACTACCCGGATATGACCAAGTCCCACCTGAAACCGAATCACTGGTAGGGGTACTTGATGAACCGATGAAGCCCTGATCACCATTAGCAATGAATTGACCTGTCGTGTTGTGGTGTCCAGTATTGCTTGCAACGTCGCTTACTGAACGTAGGTAAACATCCTCAGATGTAGGCTGCCCCTGAAGTTGTACTGCATCGTTCTTTACCTCAACACTGGTGCGATATCCATAGGCCATTCCTGGGGGAACTCCAGACCACGAACTTGTGCCTTTACCACCAAAATCAGTATTGCTGGTTAGATTGCTCCACTGCGAACTAGAAGGATCTCCTTTGATATTGAATTCAGCCGCAGTCACTTCGGCGCCTACAGGAATGTCAATGGTTCCAGCAGAAGCATTCCCTTGCGATTGGAAGGTCTGTGTGTACGAGGTGGTACCATCGCTGAATTGGGTCTCAGTTGTTGCTGCAGTAGCGATAGGTGAGAGTGAAGAAAACAAGAACAGTAAGACTAGACCAAAGCCGGCGCGCATGGTATCACCTATCTGGCCCCACTCAATCAACCATTTCAAACATGCCCCGAATGGTCACCGCCCCTATGGGGCGGAATTGCCTATCGGCTACTCCTTTCGCACAACCATTGATGAACACCAACGCTTCGTGACAGTCAGAGGCGTTGGTATGGCTGGACGAGCATCGAAGAAAGAGGGTTTTCTCAAGAACTGGTGGAAAAGCAAGCAAGATGCACATCTACGCATCCTTTCTACAGTCTTCCTGAGTTGTATTGCCATCATCATTTCATGCATCATCCAATTAGCAATTCTAAGAGGTTCTCCGGCCTGGGATGATTATACTACTGCATCATGGGTTCTACTGATTATTGCTGGCCTAGTAGCCATCTGGATTGGCCCTGAATTCATTCATTATGTGGGACAATTCAACCTCTTGAACGATGTCTTGGCTACGACCGCTCGTTCAGAAGTTAGTCGTCGTCGTTCAGAAGCTCAAGAAGCTGCTCGCCTCTTGGGAACCAAACACATGGAACGTTTGAATGAACATTTGGTAGAAGTCGGACTCAAGCGAGCCAAGAAAAAGAGTTGAGGGATGGCGATGCGCTGGACCCTATTGCGAGAAATCATTCTCGCGGTCAGTATGATTTCACTGATCATTCTTTCATTATGGGCAGTGACTGGACAACTTCCCCCTCTGGTCGTTGTTGAATCCGATTCCATGGTTCATAATGCGGATTCTGGAGAAGTTGGTTCCATCGATGCTGGAGACCTAGTTCTCGTCCACTCTCCCGGTAGTTCTGACGTCATTACCTATGCCGAAGCAACTGAACCGTTCAATCCGCATTATCGCTATGCAAGTCATGGAATGGAAGGGGATGTCATCATCTACAATAAGAATGGAAAAGAAGGAACTCCAATCATTCATCGCGCCATCCTTGAAGCGGTGCCCGCAGAAACTAGTGCGCTGACCGCTAACGGCACTTGTGAAGGAGAAGCAGTTCATGACAAGGCGTTAGGAATCTGCATTCATACTTGGGACGTACCTGGAACTAGTCTGCGCAACGTGACCAGTATTGATTGGCAATTCGATGGCATGATGACCGGCTATTTCGACTGCAAAAGAGATACGAATTTCAATCACGGCGAAGTGGGTTTGGAACCATTTCTCAAAATTGAATCATGGAAGCCGCAAGCAGCCGGTTTCCTAACTCTTGGAGACAACAACAAATGCTCGATAGATCAAGGATGGTCCGCTTCCAGAGGCGGCGTTCAAGGTGCAAGCGGCTTATTCGATGGCGACGGCGCCCCAGTTGGTCCAGCCTCTTCTTCACATCTTGTCGGAATTGCTGGTGCGGAGATCCCGTGGCTGGGAACTGTCAAGTTGATGTTGGCAGGGGGAGATTCGCCGGGAACAGAGCAGGTTCCCAATGCAACTTGGGGTTGGTTATTCCTTAGCATTGCAACGGTTCTAGCGATACCTATAGCCATTGAACCGTTGTTGAATCGCTTCATCAAAGGGTCCCCTGAGGTCGCTGAATTTGA
>DAWL01000060.1 GCA_002505935.1 Euryarchaeota archaeon UBA226
CTGCATGAAGGAATGTCATCGGGAATAGTAATATTGTTACTAGCCAAAACAATTTCATGGCAATCTTGCATATTGTTGAATGTAATGGAGAGTAACGAAACCCCCCCTATCTCCATTGCTGCTTTACTTTCCCCCATTCGACTGGATTTTCCTCCGGCCAGAATGACTCCTAGAATTCGCATTCACTCACCGGATTGTAATGATGAGAGACTTTGCATGGCCCCTTCTAATTCATCAGCCAAGGCTCGCACCTTTTCCAACAGTAACTTTCTCTCCCTTATTGAACGGGCTTGGGGGATCCATTCCAGCAACCTCCTCATATCAAGAGAGTCCCTATTGATGGTCCATACTAGAACCTCTTCCAACACAGGGTCGTCTGAGGGTAGGAACCTCTCCACCATGTACCTCCTGTGAGTCAGGAAGGATTTCATCATGACGCAGAATTGAGTAAACCTTCGGCAATTCTTTCCATTAATTCTGGACCATGAGGCCTATTTTGAATGATAACCTTCTGTATCTCTGTTAATTCAGAGACCCCATCTCTCCTATTGCAAACCCTAAGAATCAACAATACCATGTGGTGTAGAATTGGCGAGGAATCTCTCCACTGTTCAAAGACATCATCCGCAGGGGCCTTCGCATCCGACCGCGCAATTTCTTCAATAACTTCTAGCAAAGCTTCCAAGGGCTCGCTTCTACCAACTAGATTTGCTAATTCCTGCCAAGGGCCTTCTGAAAGAATTGATGGATTAACATTGGCAATAATCAATCCAGCAATACGCAAATCCTCCCGCCCATGTCTTTTCCAAGCACTCCTTGCAACTTTCAGCAAGGCAATATGGTCTTCACCTGCTAGAGTGAATAACCATGATGCAATTCTTCGTAATTCTGATTCAGGCGTCCCGTGATGAAACTCCACTCCAGAGGATTGTGATAATCGATCTGTCATCGATTTTGCAATCAGTCCCGGGACAGTTAATACGTATGCCTCTTCCAGTATTTTGAGGACTTTTTTTGTATTTTTTAGAACCGAAGAATCGTAAACAGAAAGCAAGTCATCCAGGGGGTCGTTCGAGGCCATCCCCTAACCTCAATCATTCACTTTCTTGGTACGAACAGAATCAAACATTCCGCCCACAATGGTCATGGAATCCTTCAACGCATGCAACATCTTGTCTACGACACCATCTTCGAATTTTTCTTCCACTGAACGCTTGATATTTTCAAGGACCTTCTTATCTTCATCATCGGAGATATCGAATAGTTCCTTGATATATCGAATAACTCGCCATTCATCTTGAGATAGAGATTCATTAAGTAATGCAACTTCGTAAATTTTCTCGTAAACTTTCAGTTGTTTTTTACGATTAATACTCTTTCCACCGGCCAACTCACTCCCTTCTTGAATAGCGGTGTAAGCCATTGCCGGCTCCTCTGATTCCAATTCCAATAGGCTAGCAAGTTTGATGATCAATCTCTTTTCTTCTCGAGTCAATACGCCATCCAAAAGCATGATTTCAATGGTGCCCCTAAACACCTCTAGAGTATTGACGCTGGAGTCAGACACGCTATGCGCAGTATGCCGTGCCTCTTCAGACCTTTGATGATGGAATCCCCATTAAACATGATTTTCTTTGTTGTAGATGGAAAGCCTTCAAGAATGGCAGTATGGTGGCTTGCTTTGAACCGATGGGTTCTTTCCCACTCACCCGCGTTTTACCAACGCGCTTCAGAGAGGCCTTCCCAATTAGGGAAGTGGAGATTGGGGGGAACCCAAAGGAAACAAATGAGGGAAATCAATGTCAAGAGGAAATAAACAAGGACACAAGCAAGGAAAGGCGATGAAATACCAGGTAATCGCCTCTCTAAATATCGATGGAACAGTCCAGCGCAAGGATGTAATTGGAGCAATCATGGGCCAAACAGAAGGCCTACTAGGAGACGAACTGGAATTAAGAAAATTGCAGCGCACAGCACGCGTAGGTCACGTAGATGTCGAGATGGATTCGAACAAAGGAAAGATGTCAGGGACAATCATCATTCCAAGCAGCATGGATAATGTAGAGACAGCAATCATCGGCTCGGCTCTTGAGACGATAGACAGAATCGGCCCATGTAAGGCAGTGATCAAAGTCACCGAGATACAAGATGTAAGGAAGACCAAGCGCAATAGTGTTGTAGATAGGGCCAAAGAATTGTTACTAGAATTAGTTGCTAGCGGAGAAGCAGCAAGCAAGACGGTCATTGAAGAAGTTCGTAGTGTGTTGACTACACAAAAATTGACCAGTTTCCACGGGCTAACATGCGGACCAAACATTGAATCATCTGATTCATTGATAATTATGGAAGGCCGAAACGATGTTGCAAACGTTATCAACTTTGGAATAAAGAATGCAATCGCTTGCGATGGCGCTGGAAATATGAAACAGGAATTAATCGATTTGGCGAATGGCAAGGAAACAGTCATTGCAGCGATTGATGGGGACCGCGGTGGCGAGATGTTGCTACGCGAGATGTATGGACAAATGAAGGTAGATTTCGTTGCTCAAGCACCTGTTGGTCAGGAATGGGAATTGTTACCTCAGAAGACAGTCACAAAGTGTCTTTCAATGAAAGAACCCGCAAGCAAAGTCATTGCACGTTTGGAGAAATCTGATGATGACGGTGCACCATCTGAAGAGTCAAGCGAAGCAGAAGTACCAGAATCAGTTATTGAATTAGTAGATCATCTCGATGGACTCAAGAATAATCAAGCAGTACTTGTGTATCTTGATGGAACATGTTCAGAACCTATTGGTCCAAAATCCTTGGAGGAACAAGCCAATGATGCCGATGGAGCAGTTGCAATTGTTCTCAACGGGCCATTGAGCCAGCGTACGTTGGAGATTGCCAGTGAAGCAGCGATCCAAACTGTACTTGGAACTGGAGAGGGCAAGGGTTACAAGAAATTGGATGACGTTGAATCATGGATTACTACCGATTTCCAATAGGCCGGGAATGTGATGTTGCTTTCACTTTCAATTCTTTTTCTCTCAATTATTGGATCGGGCCTTTGGCTTTCAGCAATCATCGGTTTTGGCTTGCTGACAGCGCCTCTATTGCATCGAGAATTATCGTCTGAAGATGCTGGTAGATTAGTAGGTAGAATACTTGAGAGGGCACATCTGTTAGGTTGGTATGGAGGCATAATACTTCTTTTGTCAATCATTTTACATTCACTATACATTTCCGAAGGTCCTGCAGCACCACCATTTTTGCTGTGGAGTATCCCTGTAATTCTTGCTACCAGTATATGGTGGGTATCATGGAAGAAGATTCTACCACAGACTGAAGCATTGAGGATAGCAATGATTGCAGCGAAATCATCAGAATCTGATGAAGAGGCTTTGGAAGAGGGCCAAGTATTGTTTGCAAAGATGCATTCGATGAGCGTAGGAATGTGGAAAGTTTGCATACTACTTTTGCTCATTAGTTTGTTTGGTTTGGCCTGGACTTATACATCAATATGATAGGCATAAACCCTCAGCCACACCCATGCAACCTTCACCTGAAGATACTGCATCAAGCCCATCGCAACCAGTAATGCAAGTACATACAGTGAATGAATCACATTCTCCTGTAAGTGTTTCAGACCATATTGAGGGGGATTTCAAAGAATATTTGTTGAGAAGAACGAACAAAGGTGACAAAGCACTTTCTTTGTTAAGTGAAGGAGATTTAGTGAAGATTGTAAAAGCGACCAGATCAAAAGATGGGACGGTTCAAACTCAACAGAGATTCATGGTTAAGAAGGAAGCAATTCTTGGTGTATCACACAATAAATTTGACTGGTTGGATAGATTCAAACTCGGTTGGTGGGGAATGTTTGCAGGCGGCCTTACACTAACATTGGTTGGAGGAGCATTTGCAACACTAGGTCCAACATTGTTCGGAGCAGGCCTTATTTTGTCAGCATGGCAGTTTGCAGATCCTGAGATGATTGTATTGGAGACCACGACGGGACGCCATCGTTTGTTCATGAACCGAATGGGTTCGGATAGAGAATTGATGGCTTGTAGCATGGACAATTTCTCTAATTCAGTTCAGAGCCTATTAACAGATGGTGATATGGACACTTCGAGTTATGATACGTCAGTAGAGGAATTGATGTTAGGCAGAGCTGCAAAAATGCAAGAAGCAGCAGCCCAAGCAGCAGCAGCGCAGCAAATGCAAATGCAGCAACAAATGCAGATGCAACAACAGATGCAGATGCAGCAACAGATGCAGATGCAGCAACAG
>DAWL01000025.1 GCA_002505935.1 Euryarchaeota archaeon UBA226
GGCTTCGAAGTCAGAGGAATTCTCGGACAATGGGAGCATAATTATCCTGATCAATGGACTAAACACAACAATCAGGATAGTGGATATGGCGGGGAAGCCATCCACAACATGACTCGCTGGGATTGGGCCCAAGACTTGTTTGAATGGTACGAATACTACCTCAAAGGAATCGGTCCCAAGCCCGAATTGAACGCTCAGATTCAGCGCAATGATGGGCAGTGGAGAATCGAAGAGACCTGGCCACCTCATGATGTTGAGAGGTTCGCAATTGACCTTTCAGATTGCGGAAACAATGGTGCGTTCACCGGTGGAGGGGCTCCGGTAGTAGGCGGTGGACAGACGGTTACCATCGAATGTCCAGCCTTCAATGAAATAGAACCGCTTCACATCGCAGGCTTGGCTACCATCCATTTAATCGCCATTCCTACCTTTGATGGAGGCCAAATATTCGTTGAAATGCAAGATGCCGAGACTGGCTTGCGCCTCGGTCACGCCACGATGGATATTCGATATCATGCGGGTGGTTCAGACCCACAAACGGTAGTTCCTGGGCAACAGGTCACGATGATGATGGAATTCCAAGGCATCGATGCAATTCTTCCAGCAGGACATGGCATCAGATTCATTCTTTCAGATCAAGGTGAAGATTACCTCGCACCTGCTTGTGGAAATGCTTGCACTATCCATGTGTTGCCTTCATTGTCGACTGCTGAACTACCTCTGATTGAAAGAACCGGAGATAATGTGCTGATTACCCCACAATCACCGGATGCTGCTAACAACCAATGATTTCAGCGTTGCCTGAACATGTAAGCAGGTGGTGGAACCTGTGGTTGTGCAGGCATCCTAGCCTTACGCTTGCTTCGCCTTGCCTTGGAAGGCACGCTTGGAACATGCCAGATGTTCTCAGATCGGTACTTTCTCTTGCGGAGAGTACGAATGACTAACTGCAATGAAAGAACGATGAGAATACCGCTCAACACATAGATGACGTTGTTCATGTCGACCATGGGTTGCGTGCATCCTCTTTAGTATATGAAGTGCTGTTGAAAGCCATGAATTCTAAATCAGCGAAAATAAGCAAGCAAAGCTATTCTAACGCATTATTGGAATTAAACACCTCACAATGGCGTCTTGATTCCCATGGCCCTGATGATGCACCACCCCTTACGGGCCTCAAAAATTGCAAAGGCACCACCAAAGAACATCGAAATTGCTGCAAACCATCCAATTGCACCACTAAGGGCGCCTGTAAAGGTCAATATCGACACAAAGATCGCTCCTAGAATGGTAGCAATTCCACCTTTCATGCGGACTGCTCTACCCTTCTCTCCGATATTGCACTGCATGAACCTCTCAGGAGACTTGCCTATTTGAACCGCTGTTTGTTTTCACGGCCAAAACAGGGGTACTGAACATCATTCAATGACACAGACATCTTCGGTCGGGAAAATGACACATTCCCTACGAACGGTCACAATGACTACGAAATCATCCTTTACAGCAACTCCACCAACATCGATTCCAATGCCTCTGGCCTCGACTTCTAGTTTCCATTCACCCTCATCGAAAGGCCCCTCCGCAAAATTATCCACTGGAGATTTTGATTCGGTCACATGAGTTTCCCAATATACACTACCATCTGGTCTGAGCAATCTGGCATCGACATATCTGATTGAATTTGAGATGTCACTGGTGAAACCACTGGTGGGCATGGTGGCGCGGAAGTAAATCTGCATTTCATTGGCGCTGGCATTCATTTCGATGATTCTATCTGCAGTATATGGTGAAAGGGTCTGTGAGATATCAAGAGAATCGAAAACATGGCTGATATTCACCTTGTCTTCAGTCATTTCAATCAGTGGTCTATCGCGTAGAGACTCCATCATTTCACGCGCTGGAACTAGCGAAAGACACCCTGCAAGGGTGCTTGAAATGAACAGCAGAATTACTGCTGAAAGCGACAAGAGTGCCCTTCCCATCGACAATCGCGAGACGCGCATCCCGTATCAAGGCCGCGTTGAAGCGTATTTCTTCACAGGCTTCTTGAATGAAGTGCTACTGGCAATCCCGCCTGAATGAAGCAAAGAGGGTCAGCCGAGCCTTCGGGTGATGACGAACCCTATGAGTGCAGACGGGCCTTATTCATGCAAAGCGAGCGCCGCAAGTAGGGCATTCATCTGCATCAACTGCAATGTCAGCACCACAGGCTCCACACTCGCCAACCTGTTCAGCACTATCTTGTTCTGCTTCACTCTGTTCCTTGCGTCGAGAAGCAATTCGCCTACGCTTTTCCAAAGCAGGTTCCAAACCGTCATCCTCGAAGGAGAAGTCCATCGCTTCTTCAGGCAGTTCATTTCCGACTAAACGGTGATCCTGCACACCCATTCCGATAATTACATCCTCGCCAGGCAATACTCCTGACTCTCCGGTGATTTCGAACAAGTCACCTCTGATTTCTGCATCGCTCGCATCAAGGACTTGCCCATCATCTCCAGCGTCAACCAAGTGCCTGCGTTCTTTCTTGTCGCCCAACATTTCATCAAGATCTACTCCAGACATCATCGATTCCGGAGTGGAGATGTTCGGTACAGCAGCCACTGGGCCTTCTTCATCCTCATCCTCAGTTTGACCTTCAATTTCTGTAGCGGCGGCCTGTCGTTCCAACATCTCATCGATCTCAGTCTCCGCTTCTTGCAGACTCTCGTCCCATTCGCTCTCAAGACCATCCTCATCATAGCCAAATTCTCCAGCCATGCTATCAAAGTCCTCAGTGCCTGCAACGATCTCATCCTCATCTTCCTCTTCCTCAGCAGGCTCCTCTGCCTCTTCAGGTAATGCAATCAACTGCTTTCGCTCTCTAGCCTGGAATTGACTGCGTAGGTCTTGAACAGAACCACAATATGGGCAGTTCTCAAGCAAACTCGGAATGTTTTCGCCACAATCTCCACAGTCGTGGAATCTTCTGCGAGCTCGTTTGAGGTTGAAATCACAATGTGGACACTTGTCCTCATAGCCCTCTATCTCGCCTTCGCAGGCTGGACAATATTCGTAGATGTCCCTCTCAACTTCCCCAAAGACTCGGCGCGTCAAAATTACCGCTGCTACCAATACGCCAATGAGGAGTAAAGCAGCGAATCCAAACAATAGCACCGTACCAGTGGTATTTGCATTCTCTTCAAATCCTTCACCTTGTGCTAAATCAACATTGTATCCCTTGTTGAAGGGAACTGTGATGACCGTGTTGTCAGAACTACGGATATTGATAATGACCGAAGAACGTTCCTCAGTGTCGAAGACACATTCGTGATCAACCTTGTCTCCTCTTTGTGTAATATTGACATCCTGAGTGAACAAGGTCTTGCTTACACCTCCAGTTACATCTTCACAGATTAGGACGGTCTCGCCCAATCCCGATGAAGTCAACTGAAT
>DAWL01000035.1 GCA_002505935.1 Euryarchaeota archaeon UBA226
TGAAGGCTGATGTCATGGCAGAACGCAAGGCGAGGCGTGTTGAAGCAAAGAGGAAATGGGATGAGGCATTGGCTGCAGGTGATATGGTAAGGGCCCAGAAATATGGCCAACAGGCAGCGGAATACACCAGTGAAATGCAAGATCAGACGAAGAAACTCCTTGATTTGCTCGGTGTGCCTTGGATTGATGCAGCAGCAGAAGGAGAGGGACAGGCTGCAGTTATGGCCAGTAAGGGAGATATCGATATTGTAGCAACTCAGGATTGGGATGCACTACTATATGGCAGCCCTGTGTTGATTCGTAACCTCATGTCTCATGGAAAAAGAAGACGCGGCCGCTTAGTCAGCGCCGAGAAAGTAGTATTGGAGGAATTGCTTGCTGACAATGAAATCTCTAGAGAACAATTGGTTGATTTGGCGATAATGATTGGCACAGATTACCATCCGGGCATCAAAGGAATCGGTCCAAAGACTGGCTTGAAGTTGATCAAGGAACATGGAGATATCGAAACGATTTGCAAAGTTAAGGAAAAATCGATTCCAGAACACCTCGAACAGATCAGGAGTATTTTTCTCGACCATCCATGTAATGACGTGAAATCGATGAAACAGGGTTTGGCTGATGAGAACGGGCTCCGTCAATTCCTTTTGGAGGATTTTGATTTTAGCGAACAGAGATTAGAGCGCAACCTAAAGCGCTTGAAAGGAAGAGTCCGCAAAGGTGGTCAACCCACCCTATTCGAGTTCTAAGGCCATTTTACGCGCGCAGGGTTGAACATCTGTATCTTCAGCCATCTTTGATGAGCGCGCAGGAAGAACCTCCCGTTCACCCCTGGTGGGACCCTCGCTCCAGCAAGTTCTGGAGTTTGCTCTTCATGCTGGGGATACTGATGCATATCGTCGTTACTTCGGTTAGTGAGATCGGTTTGGATACACACGTTCACGCAACGTATGTTACCGTCGAGGATGGAGGAGGGGGAGAGAGGCTCGATTGGGGCCATACAAGGCCTATCGACCCACAGTCTTCTGACCCAGATTACAGCCCAGAAACGGGTTTGACTTACTGGGCTTGGCATGCTTGGCTAGGTCTTTGGATGGATTTTTTGGGCCATAGTACTGATGCTTTGCAAACCGGAGCCTTGCTATTGGCAGCCTTCATGCTCTTTACCGTATGGAGGTGTACTGAGAGATTGTATGGAACAGAGGCTGCAGCCAGATTGACCGCTTTGGTTAGTATCAATCCAGCACTAATTTTTGCTGCAGGTCGAGTTTACCCAGAGGAAATGATGTTGATAGCCATCAGTATTGCATTACTGACCTTACTATTGGGGTTGCGTACGGGAGGCAAAGGGATGCCGTTACTTTGGTTGATGGCGCCTGCTGCTGTACTATTTGGAGCCACAGTCAAAGGTGTTGATCCAACAATTGCCGTGTTGTTGTTCATCATTGGTTTCGTAGCCTTTGCTCTTGACGGAACTAATGAATTGTTGATCAAGTTCACACGACGCCCTCATCGAGCCTTCATTTTCTCAAGCAGCTTTGTATTAGCCCTCTTCCTTGGCTTTGCTTTCCTCTCTCCATCAGGGCTTGCGATATCTTCCATGAGAGAAGCACCATTGCGTTTCATTTCGGCGGTTCTTTTCTCCATTCTCGATGTTGCCATTATCTTCATGCTGTTTGGAATGGTTCTTTGGCCATTTCTCAAAGATTCTATCTCGTCATCTTCCACAATCATCGATAGGGAGGCTGGCCTCTTGGCTGCTGTCATCGGTGCGATGACTACAGGACTCATTCTCTATGTGGCTGCTTTGTGGACGCATGAATCTTTGCTTTGGCAGGCAGAATGGCCTTGGATGATTTGGACTATGGGAAATAATGGTAGATATGCTACCATGTTGTTCATCCCATGTTTTTGGTACATCATGCGTCTTCGCCAAATAGCCACTGATGAGGAATCCTCACTAGACATGCAGTGTTATTCCCTAGAGGAACCCGGGCCGCACTGGAAATCGTTGTTGGTTGGAATCTGTCTTATTCTACCGTTGTCTCTATTGGCTACCCTTCATGGGCAGACCTCTTGGACTTCTGATGCCGCAGGATATCTCGATTCTGAGATGGAAGATGGTGAGGATTTCTTATTCATCAGCGAAGCAACATTGGGAATGCACTGGTTGTATTCTTTTCATCTCGAATTAGATCCTGATGGTTCGCGAAACATAACAGGACACTGGCGTTCAACCGATAGCGGTTGGCAAGTAGAATTGTTCAACGGAACCGAATTAGAAAACCGAGGTAATCTATCCAAGGTGAACTGGGTTGTATTGTCACCAGAATCCACTGTAACATTCGAAAATGAAGACTGGGAAATAGCAGAATCCTCAACGGCGCCCTGGATGAACGGGGGCGGTGACTGGATCATCATGCATAGAGCGAATCAAGTACTCAACACTGAATAATCAGCGAGAGTTCTTGTCTGCCTGAACCTTCTTGCGCACGTCTTGTGCAGCGCCCTTTACGGACTGCATAGCCTTGCGCACTCTAGTTCCTGCTGCGGAGTTTCCTCCATCGTGCTTGGCAGCATCGCCAAGTGCAGCGCTCAATTCATCAATCATTCCTTGTACCATAGCCTCAACAGACATAGACCCCCCCCATTGTCGAACCACTAAAAGCATATTCCCGAACAAATTACGAGATTTACTCTAGTGGAGGGCTCCAATTACCGGACTTTTTGGCATGATCTAACAAGTGCCAATAAACGGTCACAACATTCGCTGAAGCATCTTCAATCACAGAATCATCTGCTCTCTCTAATGATTTGCATTTGTTCCATGCACGTTTTGACAACCAGCCAATGCTTCGCATGTGCAGGGCGGGACCACAAGCAGGTAGAGAGATTCCCAGAAGTTTGCTTGTCAACCATTTTCGCTCGACCAAACCATTCGAGTGCATCGCTTTTTCAACTGCTTTCCATGATCTCCCTTCCCCTGTTTTTGATAACAACAACCTAGTTGGATTGATGGAAGAATCAACTTTGAATCCTTGTTCATTTAGAACATCGGCCATCCAAGGCGCGATATATCCAGCGGGGGCCCTGAACCATGGCCTCCATGCATTTTTTGCGAATTTTTTGATTCTCTCATTTGCAATTTTCAATTCAGAGGCAAATCCCTCTTTATCTTCAGGCCATGCTGACCATGAGCGGTGTGTGTTTCCGTGAACCCCGATTTTCACTTTCCCAGTTTCAATCATTTTTTGCAACCATTCTTTGAATTCTACCGAATCCAATTGGTCTGCGATGATGAAAAGGGTGGCACTTCCCCCCCTCTCTATCCATTTGCTGAATCCTTCCATTCCAGATTTCAATTCTAAACTTGGTTCGAGGGATGCGTATCTTTGCGGAAGTTCAAATCGACTGCGAACGGGATGCCCCTGATACTTTGGTAAATGTCTCAAATCGTCGCTGTCGACGGTGACCCATAACTGCGGTTTACTCAGTTCCATCCTCTCCTCTTCCGGATAATGGGATGATATGGACATGGTGCATGACAGTTCTGTTTTCAATATCAACAGGGTGTAGTTCTTGACTGACAGGCATTCCTCCCCATTCTTTGCAAATCGCATTGCTGGTACACAAACCAGCTTCATTGTGAGGATGCACAGTTATCTCGATCAGTAGTTCTTCACCTTTTGATTCCAGCCACGCGAAGACCTCGTTGACCGCCCTGATTGCGATTCCCTTTCTTCGATATCTAGGCACTACCCAATATCCAAGGTTCCAATCGGTCTCGTTCAGAACTAGTTCATCACCCAAGCCAACCATGCCGACGAAACAGTCTTCTGCAGTCTTTTCATGTATGCTCCAGAAGTGTATTCTTCCTGAGTTACTATGAATTTCTAGTTCAAAGAGGAAATCTGACATCTGCATTGAGATGTCTTCATCGATTTTCAACCATGGTAGCGCAGTCTTGACTCCATCGGGGTCTTCTTGATACGCTTCAAGAACCGATTTCAACAATCTTCGATGTACGGGCCTCAGGATGAAATCCCCGCCCAAACGTAGAGAGGGGGTCGCCCGAGTAATCATCATGATTGCATGAGAGCGGCTGCTGCTGTTGAAACATTGGGGTCATCAGGATGCTGTTCTTTAGCTGCCAAAACCATCTGTTTCATCTCTTCCTGCCTACCTATGCTGTGTAATAGGGCGCCAACATGGTGCATGGCTTCGAATCTATCACCTAGGTGTGGTCCGAACCTATCCAAGGCTTCTGCGGCAGCGGCCCTGTCACCTCTTTGTGCTGCTGCCATCGCATCGATAATTTCTCTTCGCAATTCTCGTGAATCCCATGGTTCTGATTGTGGCCAAGGCCAAATTGACGCTCTTCCATTGGGTATTGCTGGAGCAGTAGGTGGGACATTCACCTGTTCCGGAGGGGGAGTCGCTGGAGCTGCTGGTGGCACCGATGCTACGACTGGTGCCTCAGGAGTTGGAATATCCGCAACTGCGGCAGGCAATGGCGGAGGAATAGGTGTAGCCTGAGGGGCAACAATAGGTGGAGGTGATTGTACAGGCTCCGCAGGTGCAACCTCCTCAACTGTAGGCAATGGTGGAGGGGCGGCTGTAGCGCCATTTACCTCAGCATTTCTGGCTGCTGCAATAATATCATCCAAGTCATCATCCAATTCTTCCTCCGATGAATCAAATCCACTGATACTTGGAACCGGAGGCGGTGTCAGTGAAGCTGCAGGCGTTATAGGAGTCTCAGGGATGGCTGGAATTTCTGGTGGAACGGGAGCAACTTTGCTTTCCGCGATAGTTTCCGGCATGTTTTCTGCGGTGTCGAGTTCCACCTCATTAGGGACTTCTACTACTGCCTCAATTTTTGGGATGCTGGGTGTAGGAGCGGCGACCAATGCTTCCTCCTCCTTTTCAGCAGCCTTGCTTTCGGCGACTTCACTATCCATTATCTCAGCAAAAGTGGGGCCGCCCTCAGACATGATGATAACTTCATCATCGCCTACGGTTTCGTATTCATCGACCTCGACAGTCATCTCATCCATTGTAATGACGGAAACTGAGTAATCCTCTTCTTGCGAAGGATCAACCTCTTGCAATAATTCACCCCATAGAGAGTCCTTTTCCACTTCTACTCCCGAGGTGCTTTGATGCATTGCTTTGACATCTAATTCGTAGTAACATTGGTGGCAAGTGGTTGCATCAGCCTCATTTTCGCTTTCGCAAAAGGGACAGATTCTGCCCGAATCGCGACGCTTACGAGCGCCCTGCTTCTTACGCCTACCCCACATGATTACAGTCCTCGTGGGCCTATCAATATGGTATAATACTGACCTTGCTGTGTATATCATTGTTGACCCAATTTAAAATACTGAATTACGTTCGGCATGATATGCGATATTTTGTAGTATCAATCCTCGTACTGTCAGCCCTTAGTCCATTGTTGATTACCCCAACCCCGCTTGAACCTTCAACCACTTGGTTCACAGAGGAAGGTGGAGTGGAAATAATCAATGAAATTGAGCCTAATAATGTGAATACATCCGGTCAGGAAGTGTATCCAGGAGATGTAGTTCGCGGCTCGGTTGACATGTGGGATGATGAGCACGATTGGTATTCAGTGTGGCTTGAGCCAGGTCAAACGCTCCTCCTTACCTTGTCACATGCTTCAGGTGACGGCGTTTCTATGTCCGTATGGGATGAAGAGAATACTCACCATGGTTCAAGCAATCCCGGAAAAATGCGCGATACTATCTTCCTCGACGAGGATGCAACCGAAGTCGGTGGAGTATACAGTGTTTCGATAAATGCAACCATGACCGAAGCTGGTGGCGGCGCGTATGTCCTCGAAATCGATGCTGGATACTTGGTCCAATGGTATTCTCCCGAGGTTGGTTGGTATGTTGCAGCAGATACGTACGATGCTAAAGGCAACATCATGTATACCTCTACACTTTCTTCCTACCAATTTGCAGAATCTGCATCCACCGATAGTCAAAGTGCGCCAGTTTGGACCAATGGAGATTACTGGAATATTTCTGTTTCAATGCCAGAATTCGTTGGCATTACCTATGATGAATATCAACAGATGACAGTAACTGGAACAGATACTGTTTCCGGAAAGGATTGTTACCGTGTAAGTATCGAAGGAAAAGCCACCCTGACCATGAATATGGAAGGTGTGCAGATGAAAACTATTGACGAAGAGTCTGGAGTAGCATGTTATGCAATAGATACACTCTCTTTGGTTCATGAGAATCTCTCCATGTCTTCAAGCATCGAAACCAGTGGCGGATTTGGAGCGATGATGGACGATACATCGGGTCGAAGTTGTGAGGATGAGTGGGGTGATCCAGACAGTGATTGTGATGGTGTTTCTGACGATTGGGATGATTGTCCTGGCACCGCATCAGGAGCAGAAGTTGATGATTGGGGGTGCTCTGATGAACAGAATGGCGGCGGCGGTGGAAGCGATGACGCCGACGGCGACGGTGTCCCAGATTCCCAAGATAATTGTCCAAACGAGGCCTCAACATCAGAAAACGATGCTGACGGCGACGGTTGTCCCGACGACAACGGTGGAGGTGGCTCTGGTAATGGTGGCGGCAGCGGAACGGCTGACGCCGATGGCGATGGCGTCTCCGACGACGAAGACTCGTGTCCAAACACTCCAGCAGGCGAATCTGTTGACTTCTTCGGCTGTAGCGATAGCCAAGGAGGCGGAAATGGCGGCGGCGGAACTGGTGGCGGAGGAACCGGCGGTGGTGGTTCAATCGACGATGGATGCATTCCATCCGGCATTGATCAGACAACTGTCATCAAATCGGATTTGACTTATTCTAACGGAATGAACGAATTCAATTTCCCACTGGTCGAAGGAAAAGTGTGGAGTGAAGCATCTGTAGGTACTGGAACTATTGCGCTTTCAATCGAAATGGGTGGTTGTTCAATGCTTGACATAGAATTGAATGGTTCGGACGCCTTGCCGCTGAATTATCGCCATCTGGGTACAGAATCATTCACAGTTGGACAAAGTACAGTTTCAGCGAACGGAATACAATCCTTTTCTGGACGCGAAGGAAACAACGATTGGGCAACTCCCGATTTTACCATCCTCCCCAGCGTACCTGATGATGTGGCAAGGATGGGGCTGCCATTTGCTGTTTGGATCAATGTCGTAGGATTTAACGAATTCAATTCAACAGTAGATATCAGTGCGAATGTCAATTCACAGAATGCACCACTGATGTACGATAATCAACAACTAACCATAGATGACCTTGGCGCAGTTGTAGTCGATACAATGAACCTGTCAAGTGGTGAATACGAGTTGACAATTACTGGTTCCAATGGAGGAAGAGATCGTTCAATTACAGTACCATTCACTGTTGACAACGACCCAGATTTTGAAGTATTGACAATGGACCCGTGGATAGTCCTTCCAGGAGGCGTTCCTTGGGTGGTGCCCACTCCAATATTCATCGAACCTGTTAACGGCTTTGGAGCAGATGTCACACTTTCAGCGGTAGTTCCGGAAGGGGTTACAGCCGAGTTGGATTTCGCTCAAGGCTCCGCTCCCTTCATGGCAATATTGACTCTTACCTTATCCGATAACCTTACTGAAGGAGATTACACTGTGGTGATTTCAGGAACATCAGGCTCAACAGTTCGTTCGGATGAAATTACCTTCACCATAACCTCACTTCCTGAATTTTCACTTGACATTGAAAATCGTGAGCAAGCGCTTGTAGATGGAACGATGTCGATTACAGGGGTAATTAATGCACATAACGGATTGGATTTGACTTTGGGTGGTGTTCTTGACGTACTTGTTGAACCATACAATCAAGCATTGTTGGACAGTGCTGTAATCACATGGGGAGATATTGACAGTAATGGCGACTTATCATTCACAGTCACGTTTACTGTTGATGAAAACATTCCACGAAATGAATACACGATACAACTCAATGTGGTGACTTTGGACGGCGGTATTGCACACGCTGCCTCAGTAGCATTTGTAACCGAGTCATCAACTCTTGATGGAACGGCTGTGGCTGCTGATTCATCATCAGTTGTTTCCGGAGATACGGAGCAGCATGACGGAACCGACAATTCAGCAGAAGAACTCAATAGTGACGCTGAAGAAAACGATGACGACGCTTCAAACAGTGGCGATAGTGAATCAATAGTTGAGTCTAAATCATCTAACACTGGTTTAATCGTTGGTTCAACTATTGGAATACTTGGGGTTATCATTGGAATTGCATTTGTTGTCCTACGCGGTCGCAATGGTGGAAATACTGGTGCAAACCTTGCTCAGCAGTCGTGGGCAGAACCACAGCAACCGATTGTTCAGCAACCAATTGTTCAGCAACCAGTCAGTAGCACTCCTGCTCCTTCTGGACAGATGATGACTGCTCCTCCTCCACCTGCTCAACCAACAACTGTTCCAGATTACACCGGATTGCCACCCGGTGGTCAATACGACCAATCCACAGGACAGACGGTTTATGTCCAGGCAGATGGCATACGCTGGCAACAGATGCCAGATGGTAGTTTCAACCGATTGAACTGAGTTAGCCTCTATGAGCACCTGTTTATTCGTAACCTCCATGTTCTTGAGTCGCTCCGACAAAGCATGACCAAGGGGAACGTGCATCGCATGGGCCCGGGCAAGCCACATAGAGAAAGCATACCTGAAAATCAGGTAAAGTGGCGACGTAGTCAAGATCATCTCAAATTGTTCAGCACCTTGATTCGATGGGAATTAGATGACGAGATGCAGATGATGCAAGAGAGATGGAAGACATGGACCAACAAAAGACTGGCAGCTGCAGGCTTGACATTATTCAATCTCAATGGTCGTATGAGTGGCAGGTTCTTTGGAGACCCTGTGGTCGCATTCTCAAGCGATTCTGAAGACGGCCTACCTTGGCATGGATTCAGTCATGGTGATATCGTTATTCTCAGCCGTTCCAGCCCTACAGAAAAGGATGCGATGGAAGGAACGGTACTCGATAGAAATCGCAAGCGTATTCGTCTGGTACTCAATGACAAACCAGATGGCTTGCGCAAGGGAAGATGGAGATTGGACAAGAGTGCAAACCGTGTAGCACACGATCGGATGCAGACAGCCTTGCTGGCTTTTCATGATGAGGAAAGTGACATGGGTACACCACTGAGGGATTTGTTGTTGGCTAATGTCCATGACATGGAGGCATCAGCAAGTCAAATGCCTGAGGTCGGGGGTCTCAAGCGAGTTCTGAATAGGCTCCAATACGATGCTACGCCATTGAATGAGACTCAAAACCAAGCGGTCATTAATGCCATGAACAGTAGATTGACTTTGATCCAAGGGCCACCTGGTACAGGTAAGACATACACCGCCGTACAACTGGTCAAGACTTGGGCAATGAATGGCTTGGGTCCGATTTTGGTTTGCGCTGAATCAAATGTTGCAGTTGACAACCTCCTCGAAGGGTTGTTGGAGAATGAAGTCAATGCGGTTAGAGTAGGTAGGCCGGTAAAGGTCAGAGAAAGTCTCAGATCAGCAACTTTGGATGCGAGAGTAGCAGAACATCCGGATCAGGAGAAGTTACGCCTTGAGAAAGAGATGCTCGAAGAAGTGCAGTCAGAACTGAAGAATCTAAGAGGCCGAGAGCGAGGTCTCGCGCATAGGGATATCAACAAGGGTTGGAAGGAAATCAAACGTTTGGAGAAACAGATGGCACAAGATATCCTTGACCGCGCTGAAGTGATTTGCAGTACATGTATTGGGGCAGGACATGAGATTCTATCTGACCGCCTCTTCCCATTCGTTCTACTCGACGAGGCAACACAATCCAGCGAGCCTTCCTCATTGGTACCGCTTTCCAGAGGTTCAAGACAGGTTGTGATGGTTGGTGACCATCGCCAATTACCACCTACGGTAATCTCTCGGCGAGCCGAAGATGGAGGTTTGAACAGAAGT
>DAWL01000093.1 GCA_002505935.1 Euryarchaeota archaeon UBA226
CACCTCAGGCAATTGCGCAAACGCTGGCAGATACTTACCCTTCAGGTCATTGCAACAATCGCTTTGGTTTGGATGTATATGGAGGTCATCTCAACCTATGTGATTGGATATCTCGACCACACTCTTGTTCTCTCACAGTTGGACGAATACCTCAGGACTGAGACTCAAGACAATTACGCTATTCCCTTGGCTGATTGGATGACAGGACTTGGTTCTGAAGGAATGGCAAGAGTCTACATGCCGATTACTCTAGGTGTGTTGTTGGGTGGAGGAATGGCATTGCTATCCTTCCAACCACCTCAGAGACAACAGCGAATCAAATTCTGGGTTATCATCGCCCTGATCCTCCTGTTAGTTGGTCGCCTATTGGCATCTTGGTTGTTCGGGATGTTGTTCAGTTGGGAATGGAGAATCCCCACTCAAGATGAGTTCAATTACCTCATTTGGCCAATTTCCACGCTGGCTACCGTCATTGTCCTAGGATTCTATCTATTGCCAATCATCATGGGTTCCAAAGGAATATGGGGGCTTTCTCGACGAGGAATTGCTTGGGCCATAGGATTCACTCTATTCTTCCTCGCTATTCACGCCATCCTTACCTTCCCTGTCATCTACAGCGTATTAGGCAGTGCGGGCTCATACATTCCGCGTTTCGATGCACAGATTGGTGAACCAACTGTATGGGGATTGATTACTCCGCAACAAGGAAGTTTGATTCTAATCGCAATCCTGATGCTGATTTTCATGGAGAGCGCATTTGGTGTTATTCGCTACATGGAGTATGCTTTCCGCCTACCAGAGTCCTGCAAGAAGGACCCTGAGTATGTCAGACAGATGGACAACATCCTCAACCACCACCTGTATCACACTATCTTCTTCCTTGGAATCACAGGTATCTCCACGATGGTTGCACTTGGTTTCCATACTATCTTGCTCGACTTAGTCGCAGGTATGACTGGAAGTCAATGGGCTCAACAAGTCTCTGAATCCATTGAGCTCAAATTGACCTATGGATTAGTAATCTCAGCATTGCTATTCTTACTGGTGGTTGCTGCAATGCGCTTCGTGGTTCCATGGCAACGACTTGCCGGTTTCATTGAACATCTGACTTCACGAAACAACAACCGTACCTGAGTTAATCTCAGCGCTGCAAGAATCTTCCCCATGATTCGCTAAGCAACAATACTGCCAGAGGCAGCACACAAATACTTCCTATCCACATCAACGGTTCTGACAAAGGCTCGTTCATCCACATCCATCTACCTAGTAAAATGGCCCCGGTTACCAAAGCCAAAACTCCGGCCCGCTCAAGCCACATTGGATGGGGCTTGCCAATGACATCATCCGTAGATTCGGTCAAGACTTCACCTCAAATCTCAAGGTCTGCTAAGTCACCTTCTAATTCAGAGAACTCCTGTTCATCGATCAATGGATTGCTACTTGGGTCCAACTCCTCTCGGCCCCTGTGTTCCCATTGTGCATCGATACGTGCCAATTCCTCTTCAACCCAAGCTCTCTGGTCGGCTTCGCCCGTCGATTCAACAGCATCGCTCGGTGCGACTAAATCTTTGACAACCAAATCCCCTTCAGGCTGTGGGTCATCATCAGGAGGGGGCATCGCTTGCCACAAATCCTCTACTTCTTCGACAGAACCGTTCTCAGAAATTGGAGTTGCCACTTCAACATCTACCTCGCCCATCAATGAAGATGTCAACTCGTGCTTTGCATCCTCAGCAACTTCAACAGCCGGTGCTCCACCTGGAACTTCCCATGGTAACTTACCGCTCTTTTGGAAATCCCATAGGGGACCTTGAGGGTCTTCACCGGTCAAGCCAGTAGCTTCAATTTGCGAAATCAATTCTTCTAGTACTAGTACAGTTTGTTCCAAACGAACTGCTGCACCCGCATCTCTCTGATCTGATTCGAGATAGATCTCATCTAGGGCAACCTGAATCAGTCCTCTAGCATTACGGGCAATGAATGGTAGCGCTTCGGGCCTATTGCATGCAACCAACAACTCGTCCACTTGTTCGGTTGGAGCCCCCAAACCGCCCAATTGTTCCAATACCTGCCTTAGGCGCCTCAACATCGTGACCGCTTGCTCGTAATCCTCCAGCATTCTCTCAAGGTCTAATACCACTTGAGTGACTGTCTCGGCCAAACGATTCTCCAGTCTTTGTTTGACTGACCAATTGGTAAGACCCCTTACAGTTCCTGCTGTGTGTGGAGATTGTCTCTCAAGGATATCCATGACTTCGTTGGACAATAGGTATCGAGGTGTACGCGAAACTTCTTCGACGGTGAACTGAATCAACTGAAGGCCACGCTCAACTGCTCTATCCAACAATACGACACTGTAGCCCATTGTTCGTGCATGTTCCAACCTTTCCAGTACCGGACCTAAGGACTCAATGCCCATCTCTTCGCCCATCAGAGCCCTCGCTAGCGGTTCTTCTGACAAACGTTGTCGAATCTTTTCAG
Source organism: Euryarchaeota archaeon UBA226 (assembly GCA_002505935.1). Taxonomy (GTDB): domain Archaea; phylum Thermoplasmatota; class Poseidoniia; order Poseidoniales; family Poseidoniaceae; genus UBA226. The sequence goes on from DAWL01000093.1 coordinate 2,482, forward strand.
CCTCTGCAATATCAGCAATGGCATCATCATGTGCATTTGACAATTCACTGGCGCGCTTGATTAGATGTGCCAATTCACCTTCAGTCTGACCTCTTCTTGCTGCAAGGTCACCGAGTTCTCTCAACAAAGTCTGCCTCTCCCCCATCAGATCACGCATTTCTGCCCTGAGTTGATCGCTACGAGTACGTACCTCTTCCCTCTCGGTAAGAGAGCCCTGCAGCATCTTTCGTACTTCGTGCGCATCTGCTTCAAGATCTGTCAATTCATCTCTTGCTCGAATCAATCTTCTCTCCATGTCATCGGTATCTGTTGCCGCAACCCTATGTCTGTCATTTAGAGCACCGAGTTGGTCACTCAACATTCTGCTACGCCTCTCATCATTCTCGATTTCATCGCGCAATGCGCTCAATTTCTCTTCATGTGCTTCGACTTCGGCGCTCAATCTAGCCTCATTTTTACTCAATTCCTCGACATCCTTGAGTAATTCCCCTCTGGTGCTTGAATCACCAAGCGCACTGGCCAATTCTGCAGCCCTTTCACTCAGTTGGTGTTCTAAGGCGGATACTCTCTTGGACAAACGAGTAGCTCTTTCGTTGACTTCCTCTGCGTTCTCGTCAGCATCTCTCTTTGAAGCATTAGTAGAATCAAGATCT
>DAWL01000096.1:0-5808 GCA_002505935.1 Euryarchaeota archaeon UBA226
GACAAGGCAGTGATGCGCTCTATCAATTCAGACTCTAGACCCTCGGCACATGCTCTGCCATCAAGACGTTCAGCGACTATTCTCCCACCAAACAAGGGGAGCCGATTTCATCTATTGACCCTGCCGCAACTCCGGTTCCTTCAAAAACAGGTTCCACGGCCACGGGGCATCGCCTGTGTAGCATAGCTGGTAGTGCGGCGGATTTGTAATCCGCAGGCCGGGGGTTCGAGTCCCTCCGCAGGCTCTTCCGCCTCCTACGGAGGCGTACGGGTAATCCTTACATTGATATGCTTCAATTGTGCCGAAAATATCTGAGGCTTGCCCATGCGCACTGGATTTTTGATTGGAATGCTGTTCTTGACAGCATTGTTTACCCCGTTTGTACCAAATGACGTCGCACCGTCGATTGTCGAGATTCTGAACTCTGAAGAAAACCAAGAATTTGAGGTACCAATGACCGAATTACCCGGTGTTAGGACTGTCGATAACGCAGGCGGTAGAGCCCCTTGCCCGCAGGTGCAATCTGACGCTGGAGTGGCCGGAGATGCCGGAAACACCTCCGCAACCTCAAGATCACTTGGACAGAATCCTTCGACCACCAAGACTGGCTGCATAGATGCCAATGACCGACAGGATTGGTACTCCTTCTCGATGACATCCGGTAAGGACATCGAAGTGGAGTTGACCGTTCCAGCCAGTATGGACTTCGACCTCTACCTTTGGGACGATACATCTCAAGCAATTTTGGATTCTTCGGAGTACAATGACCCACTGGAAAAAATCACCAGCATCGGAACTTCAATTTCTGGAACTGCGGGAACCTACTACCTACGTGTTCATCAGTGGACAGGAGATGGAACTTACACCTTGAGAACCTGGACCAACAACACCCCACCTACTCCTGATTTTGAGACCACCTCGGTAGTGGCTCCAGCCAAAGGAAATGCAAGCGACACAGTCAGTGTTACCTATACAATTGAAAACACAGGCGATGGAAACTCCTCATCTTTCGATGTAGCATTCATCCTCTCTGATGATGAGACATATAGTTGGGGCGACACTCTTCTCTCTCATTCTGAGACCCATTCAGGAATTGCCTCAAATGGTAGCCTGACCCACACTGCTAATGTCACTCTTCCCTCAAGTCTGTCAGATGGGGCATATCACTGGATAATTTGGCCTGATGGATATGGCAACGTGACTGAGAAGAATGAAAGCAATAACTACCTGGCAAGTCAAAACAAGATGATTGTTGGCCTTACTTGTGAAGACCTACATACCAATGGACAAAACGATGCTGGCTTGGGAGGCGATGCACCCGACAATTGGTCGAATGTCACCGTCGTGACTGGCGACAACTATACTGGAACTGTTTCAGGTTGCATGGATGGAATTGATGGAAATGATTTGCTACGCTTCGATGTGCCTTACAACTACAACTTGTTTGCAACCGTCACTACAACCGGTGACCACCGAACCAATCTAGGATTAATGAGTTCCAATGGATCTTATGCTGACTTTGATTGGTCATTCAACACCACGGTGAAGGATGTATCAACAGAAGGGACGGATAATTACGATGCAACCGGTGGAACCTTCTATCTCAACGTGACACACGATGAAGGAGCCGGTAACTACACCATTGACGTCTGGACCAACTACAGCGTTCCAAAAGCCAACATGTATTTCGAAGAAGTAAGCGGGCCAACCTCATCCAACCCAGGAGATTCAATCACCGTTTCTGGAATTATGGGTAACGATGGAAACATCGATCTGAACCAATCAGTGACCGTTTCTGCTTGGTTATCAGTCAGCAATGACTGGACAAACTTGGACCATGAAATAGGCAACACTACAATCTCCAGTCTTTCTGTCAATCAAACTCAGAATGTTCAGGTAACCGGCACTGTTCCAAGCTTCATTATCGAAGGAAACTACTCGCTTATCATGTTAGTAGATCATGAAGAGTTGCTCGACGAGAAGAACGAAGATGACAATGAGATGGCTGCAGAAGACCTGCTTATGGTGGGTAATTATCCAACCTCCTGTACCGGCCAAAATGATGCCCTTTCGGGAGGAGATGCAGGAAATGATGCCAATAGCGCATATGACCTTGGCACCGATCCTTCTGTTGAAGTCATTGGATGTATGGATGCAAGTGATGAAGATGATTACTACAAAGTCACAATGAGTTCAGGGATGGACCTTGAGGCTATACTGATTACTGCACCTGGAGCCGACTACGACATCTTGTTGAAGAATTCACTTGGACAGAGCATCGATTTTGGATATAATCTCGGCAGCAATGACGAGGAAGTCGCAACCGATGATGGTGCTGGAGGAACATACTACCTTCATGTGCAAGCATATGAGGGGGCTGGTGAATACAGATTGATTATCAACGATGCAAATGACATCATTACTCCCGCCTTCAACTGCGGGGAACAGATGGACCTTGGCCTAGCAGGGGATGCCAGCGACGCAAGTACCAATCCAACCGCCCTTGGAGACAATCCAATGCAATCTGGGATGGGATGTATGGACGCAGAAGATGTTGCTGATGCCTATGGTTTTGCACTAACAGATCAACAAAATGTCATCATCTCTTTCACTCAGGATTCCAACACCAACTTCATGATTTCACTTTACGAAGGTAGCAACTTCATCGATAGTTGGGACAACACCACATCTGAAGTCAACTGGCAAACACTAGGAACCGAAAGAGAAGGTACAAATTCGGATTATCGTATTGTGATCGGCGCAAATGGCTTCGAAGGATACTACAACCTCAGCGTGACTACTACCGCAGCCGCTCTACCTGACTTTGAAGCAGCATCAGTATCCTGTCCAATAGACCTGATAAGTGGAGATGAAGCCTCGTTCGGGTGGGAATTCAGCAATATTAGAGGAGACCACTTGGAAGCGGTTGCATTCTCGATTGACTTGATTGATTCGATGGGAGATAGCGTTCTGAATCTCTACAACAGTACAGTCATTCTCGATGCCTCCAATAGCAATATGGACTCAGGAAGCGGTGTTGTGATAATACCTGAAGAATCGCTCAGTGGAACCTACACTTGTCAATTAGAAATAGACCCGGAAATGCTCATTGAAGAAGATAATGAATCCAACAACATCGTTATTGGCGAGCAGTTCGAGATAACCAACTATTGGGACCTTTGGGCCAATGATTTGGACCAAGATGGATACAACACTACCGATGATGGAGATGGAATCGTAGATGCATGTCCTGAGACTTATGGTGAGTCGACAGAGGACGTTTACGGCTGCCCCGATATCGACGAAGATGGATGGTCAAATGGAAATGACATCATGCCATTGGATGAGAGTCAGTGGGTAGACAGCGATGGTGACGGCTACGGAGACAATCCAGACGGAACCGATGGAGACCAGTGTCCTAATGAAGCCGGAGTCTACAATGGGGAAGGGGGACAAGGATGCCCATTGGCAGTACCAATGGACAGCGATGAAGATGGTGTGATTGACGATATCGACCAGTGTCCTGACACGCCTATTGGCGACTTTGTAGACGCGGATGGATGTACTGTTGTCGACGATACCTCAAACCAAACTAACAACAACGGTGGAGGAGATGCCAACAATGGAGGAAACGAACCGGGAGATGCTGGCAACGATCCTAACGATAACAACGATGATTCTTCAGATACCGGTGCTAATGGAGACGACCAGAATGTCGATGAAAACGTACTGGGACTAACAGATGATGAAACTATGGAATATGGAATGTTGGCCGGTGCTGCACTGGTAATCATACTCTTACTGGTGCTTATTCTAAGAGGTAGAGGTGGTGGAAATGACGATGATTTCGCTGTCAATCAAGCATTCAATGCCGGAGTAATGAGTGGAGTCATGGACCCATATGCTGGAGCAGCACAAGGGCGTTCACCTGAAGCCATGGCATATGAGCAGCAGTTAATCGCTTCAGGATATGATGCTGCATCTGCAAGAGCCTATGCTGACCACTACTTCAACAACCGTTGAACTTGAAAAATCAATTTTGTAGAAATACAAAATGGGCGTGTTTCACATCATGTATGTGTCTCGCGCAAATTCAGCAAAGAGAACCCTCAAGTTATCGAACAGTATCGCCTAAGCATGCAGAGTGCGAGTGAAGAGGAATTCAACCTTCGCGAGAAGGAATATTTCTCCTCGATGCTCAACCCTCTAGCACGGAAAAAGAGTGGGGATGACCCCATCTTCAGATGGTTCTCGCGTTATCTACAAGCGAAAGAAAATGGAATAGATGCTGTCAATGGAACTCTAGGTTCATTGATCGATGACTCGGGTGAACTCGCTCTGAACGCAACAGTAATCGATTCATTGAGGAATCAAGTTGGGCATGATATGGCCGGATACTCTCCCTTGAGGGGGATTCCTGCCTTCAGAGAATTGGCGATCGACCTTGCTCTTGGACAATACAGACCTCATATCCCGGCTGTTGCTTCCTCAATTGCAACACCTGGTGGATGCGGAGCATTATACGCTTCAGCATGCAATTTCGCAGACCCCGGAGATAAAGTTCTGCTGAGAGACAAGCATTGGGGTCCGTACAAGACAATATTGTCAGAGAATAGCCTGAATATCCACTCATACCCTCTATGGGACTCAAACTTGGAACTACGCGCTTCACTCTCGGAATTAGCCTTGACACAAAACAGGATTCTAGGATGGTTAAACGACCCTGCTCACAATCCAACTGGACTTTCCCTGTCCGCTGAAGAACGAAAAAACACTCTCAGTTGTTGGTTGGATTCCGCACAAGACAATCCCGAAATTGGCCATACTTTGCTAATCGATGCGGCTTACCATCTGTATGCCAAAGAACCACATGGATGGGCTGAAACCATCTCGAAGATAGAAAACTGGCCAAATAATCTGCTGATATTGTTCGCAATATCTTGCTCCAAATCACATACCATCTATGGTATGCGTACAGGTGCTCTTGTCTACCTTCATCCCGAACCCGAGGTGCATTCCAAACTGGAAGAAGTCCTGCTCCATACTGGAAGAGGAACTTGGAGTGGCGCCCCGCGTCTTCCACAAGTTGCCCTCATCGATGTGCATCAAAATCAATTGAATGAGTGGGATGATGAGAAGAATCAACTCAAAGCGATTCTGACAAACAGAAGAAGAGCGTTTAACGAAGCGATTGCAAGTAACTCTATCGAGGTAATGCCCAATGATGATGGATACTTCGCTTTCATCGAATGCAATAACCCTGAGGAGGTATGCGAATCATGTGCTGAAGATGGCGTATTTCTCGTACCATTGACAGGCGGAATCAGAGTAGGTATCTGTGCTATTCCCGCTAGTGAAATGCCAAGAGTGGCATCTGCTTTAGCCAAGGCTCTGAGGTGAGGGCATGCAGCACCTAAGGGCGAACTTGCTGTTATCTTCAATCATCTGTATAGTCATTGGAGCGATGCTCATCATCTCAAGAGAAACTCTAGCGATCAGTATCGGTGCTCCTATCTCTCTATGCGGTCTGGTAATGTTTGTTTGGGGCATGTCTCTGCAATCCCGAGAACTCGGTTGGTCAGAAGAGAAGATTGCAAAATGGGCGCCATCAACTGGAGAAATGACAGATGCTGGTAGAATCATGTATCGAGTGGACACCACTTTAGATGAGCCATACAAATCTACAATTCTCTGTGGATCATGTGGAGAGGTTACCTCAGTTGACGGAAAAAGACCGAAGCATTTCACTTGTCCATCATGTGAAAATGAGTTATGGGAAGAAGAGTAGAGTTTGTTTCTATTCTAAGA
>DAWL01000096.1:6174-6409 GCA_002505935.1 Euryarchaeota archaeon UBA226
TCAGGCCAACCAGTATTGCTTGAAGTGAAAATAACCACCACATTACCATTCCAGGAATAGGTGGGAGCTCTTCAGGGTCCCAGCCAGAAACCCAGCCATAGGTGAACATGAAGGCAGTTGGTATCCAACCAACTCCCAAAGCAAAAAGCGCTCTACGAGCATTCTCATCACTCATGTAGAATATGGATAAAGATACCAAAGTAAGAGGAAGAAACAGCATGGCTTCGAACCAATA